>DPVV01000242.1 GCA_003526525.1 Lachnoclostridium phytofermentans
ACTTATCTATTAGTGGCTGCAACTTTTTAAGCTGTTCCCAATGTCCTCCT
Organism: Lachnoclostridium phytofermentans; assembly: GCA_003526525.1. GTDB lineage: Bacteria > Bacillota > Clostridia > Lachnospirales > Lachnospiraceae > Lachnoclostridium. The sequence continues at coordinate 51 of DPVV01000242.1, forward strand.
GAGGAAGATACGAGACATATTTTGGGCTTATGAGTATGTTTACCTTTAAATTCATTATATGGCTCTATTTTTTTCTTTACCTTTTCCAATTTTCTCTTCATTTTTTTACTATATGATAACTCCTTCCAATTATAACTCCATAGAACATTAATATTTTCCATAGGGATTTCCAAAATTCATAAAGTTTATCTACCTAGAACCTCTTCCAAATAATACAACTACTACTGTCTTTAACAATATCTTTAGATCCAACTTAAATGACCAGTTATCGATATATTCCAGATCCAGCTTAACCACTTCTTCAAAGTCCTGTATATCACTTCTTCCACTAACCTGCCATAACCCTGTCAACCCACATTTAAGAGCTAGCCTCCGCTTATACCTTCCTTCATACCTAAGGAACTCATCTTCTGTAGGCGGTCTGGTTCCTACTAAACTCATTTCTCCTTTTAAGATGTTAAAGAACTGTGGAAACTCATCAAGACTTGTTTTTCGCAGAAACTTACCTACTTTTGTTACTCTTGGATCGTCTTTCATTTTAAACATAAAGCCATTCATTTCATTTTGGTTCATCAATTCTTCCTTGCGCTTTTCTGCATCTATATACATGGAACGAAATTTATATATTTTAAATCGTCGTCCGTTTTTACCTACACGTACTTGTGAGAAGAAAATTGGTCCTGGTGATTCTAATTTAATTACTGGAGCTAGGAACACAATCAATACTAAAGTTAATATACATCCTACTATCCCTCCCACAATATCCATAATCCTTTTCAAATGTTTTTGGGATTCCTTTATTAAACGAGTGCTAAAACTTAGTGAATAGTACCCACTAATTTCGCGAACTATTTTCTCACGTACCTTTAATCCAAATGTATTAATACTTAAGTTAACCGTTATTCCCATATTTACAAATTCAAGTATTGTCTCATCTAAATCAATAGATAAAGAGGAGTCGCTAGGAAGATATATAAATACTTCATCCACTACCTCTTGTCTTGCTACTTCATACATATTAATTAAATTTGCCTTAACAGGTATTCCTTCAATCCATTGCCCCATTAATTGCCTATCTAATATGGTTAAGTAAGTAACTTGATACTCCCAATCATTCTCTTTTTTAATTCTATCTAAAACTTCTTTTGCCTTATCAGAAGTTGTTATTATCATAAGCTTATTACTGGAACCACTCTTTTTATAAACAGCTAGTAAAAAAAACTTAAAATACAATCTGGTTATATAATTAATTAATATATTGAGTGTAAAAAAATTAAAGAAAAAATATCTCGAATAGGTTGTTCCTTCCTGAAAAACAAACATTATGAAAGTAAGTGTTACAGCAAGCAAACAGTTTATTTTAATAATGGAAGTTAACTCTTCTAGGAATCCTCGCTTAAAAATTCTACTATAGGTATCATATGCATAATATATTGCTATATATAAAAGAAGGATGAATATAAATGCAATTCCATACATAATCCTACCCCAATATCTGGTTATTCCTCCATAACGTATCCATGTTGTTATAAAGAAAGATAATAAAATACAGCCTAAATCTAATACTAGCAAATATTTATTTGGGGAATTTTTTTTAATAAATTGATTATCGTATATCTCTTCCTTTATAAATAAATGATTTTTCTTTGCTATGCATAAACATATATTAAATAAAAAAAGCACTACAGCTAGGAAAGATAAAAATACAGTAGAATCAAAAAACTCCTGTTCAAATAAACTTTCGCTGAAGTAAAAATAATTTCCGTTCATATCGGATACCTTTTGTATATCACCTTGTAGCTTATATACTAGCTTTAATCCACAAGTTTTATATATTTGCTTCGTTATATTTAAGACTATTTCTCTAGAATTTATTGGCATGTTTTTAATATCATGTTCTTTTTCCAAGCTCATAATTGCAGCTATATCTTTCATTTTATCTTCTAGCTGGTTTAAAGTTTCTGATCCTAATTGCACGTTTGCACTTTCAAGGTAACTTTTTAAATATTCATAATAGCTTTCTCTTATCATAGTTGATTGAAAATTTGATGTAAAAGTAGTATTAATAAGTATATTTAAAATAGCATTTTCCGTTTCATTCAGATTATCATCCTCTATATGTACTTCATAGGAATATGCTTCTGTTTTTTTATCAGCATTATTTAAAAAACTGATTTTTTCAGTTATTACTATACAAAAAATAATCAGTAGTACAGATATTGTTATGCTAAAAAGCATATTATGTTTATTCAACAAAAACACCTCTTTTTTGATTCAATTTGTATATTATATTGCTGAATTGTCGAAAATGTTACTCTTAACAGTAAATGAATGAGATAAAGTTATACTTACTTTATCTCAATCCAGCTTCCGATTTCTTCTTCAATTTCTATTGGATTCATCGTTACGAATCCAGAGTCACACATAAATGTTAATTCACCAAAATATATTTTAGAATTCAATATATATAAATCAACTCTAACATGCACAAAATCTTTCGATAAAATTTCTGCACACTTTAGTAATTGATCTAATTCCTTAGGTTTTTCTACAACTAAATTGGGATCTATATCTTTCATAGAAATATTCTGAAAAGGATTCCATTCCAAATCATACATATTACTTCGGTAATTCGTAAATCTGTCAACATGTGCTATAATAAATTTAGGCTTCCCATGAAAACAAAATATTTTATAATCCACCGGTGAGTAACCTCTTCCATCATCAAGGAATTCTTCTATAATAATCCTTGGTCTTATGACTCCATAAAACCATTCCCCATAGCATGGAAGATACTTTTCTTTTAACCTCCGCTTTAATGTTCTAATTGTTTTCGAAATATTTAATTCGTTTTTATTCTTACAAATAATATTCATTCCGCTTCCATGTGTAACTTTAATTACAAATTGCCCGGGTAAATCTTTAAATGGAATATCATCTGGGTTATACCCTTCCCAAAGTAACTTTGTAAGTATATTTTCATAACCACATTTTTTTACAAATTGCCTTACTTCATATTTATCTGCACATATTGGTAGCAGTTTATTTTTATAATTAAGCTTAAGCCACTGAAGTTTTTCAGTATACGTCTTTGGGTTTTCTAAATTTAACTTTCTATGGGTTCTCAATCGATATAAGATTTTAAGATCTAATTCTGGGTTAATTCTATATAATAGGTTCATTGGTGCTAAAATAAATTTCTTTACACTCTTATTCATTCTATATATCTCCTTAATAAAAAAAATAGCCTATTTACTTAAGCTCTCATTAATCATCTTTTTAAGAATCCTCTTATTTAGGTAAAGGTAATTTAATCCAGCTGCTTATTTTTTTCTCCATTTCTTTGGGAGAAATGGTTCCAAACCCAGCTTCATCAGCGAAAGTTAATTCACCAAAATATATTTTAGAATTCA
>DPVV01000542.1 GCA_003526525.1 Lachnoclostridium phytofermentans
CTACTATCATTATACATAATAAGAAAAAGTTCGCGAAGCGTGCTTTTTCTTATTATGTATTGAGTACATGCCTAGAAATGGAGAAAAGATGAAATTAAAATATTACATGAGGGGAATAGGAGTAGGCATCTTATTTTCCACAATGGTATTTTTTGTTGTGGGTAATGAAAAACCACAAATGACGGACGAACAAATAATTAAAGCAGCAAAAGAGCTTGGAATGGAAGAGAAGAAAACGGTAGATTTATCTGGACTAAATCCTACCCCAACCGTAGTACTAGATGGAAAAAACGAAGGTTCTGATAAGTTGTCCAATACAGATCAAGATGGAGCAAATGATAAGGATAATCTACCATCCGTTACCCCAGGAATCGATGGGAGTGGAGCGGAAAGTTTAGATACCAATGACACGAAGAAGGACAATAATACATCTTCAAATTTGGATGAATCAAAGAAGGATAATAATTCTGCTGTAGATCATAGCTCGTCTGTTGATAATAATGGCTCAAAGAGTGATGAGAGTACCGAGAATGATTCTGTTGATAAAATAGAGTTAGTTATAAAATCAGGCATGTTCTCTCATCATGTTGCTGATTTATGCAAGACCTTAGGCTTAGTTGAAGATGCGAAAGAATTTGATAGTTACCTAATTAGGAATGGTTATGCTAGCAAAATTCGTACCAATCGTTATGAGATACCAGTTGGAGCAAGCTATGAAGAGATTGCAAGCCTTATTACAACGAAACCACGATATTAAGAAAGAAAATCCGTTAAAGATAGATATAATTCTTATTATATCTTTATATTTTAGATCATAAATTATATTTTGAGGAATTTTTGTTCAAAAGCCTTGCTTTCTATATTTTCTCATGATATAATGTTAGAGCAAAAATCACGTACAAGTTCGAGGCATGGTGCCTGAATAGGTCTGCTAAGAATACAGCTTGTGCGGAAGCAAAAACCAAAATGGAGGAAAAAACATGAGCGTTATTTCAATGAAACAATTACTTGAAGCAGGTGTTCACTTTGGTCACCAGACAAGAAGATGGAACCCTAAGATGGCAGAGTACATCTACACAGAAAGAAATGGTATCTACATCATCGACTTACAGAAATCTGTAGGTAAAGTTGACGAAGCTTACTATGCAATCAAAGACGTAGTAGCAAACGGTGGAAAGGTACTTTTCGTTGGTACTAAGAAGCAGGCACAGGATTCCGTTAAGTCTGAAGCTGAGCGTTGTGGAATGTACTATGTAAACGAGAGATGGTTAGGTGGAATGCTCACTAACTTCAAGACTATCCAGTCCAGAATCAAGAGATTAAAAGAGATCGAGACAATGGCTAACGATGGTACATTCGAAGTTCTTCCTAAGAAGGAAGTTATCGAATTAAAGAAGGAATGGGAGAAGCTTGAGAAAAACCTTGGTGGTATCAAGGATATGAAGGAAGTTCCAGAAGCAATCTTCGTTGTTGACCCTAAGAAAGAAAGAATCTGTATTCAGGAAGCACATAATCTTGGTATTAAGTTAATCGGTATTGCTGATACTAACTGTGATCCAGAAGAACTTGATCATGTAATCCCAGGTAATGACGATGCAATCAGAGCTGTTAAATTAATCGTAGCTAAGATGGCAGATGCTGTTATTGAAGCAAACCAGGGCGTACAGTTAACAGATTCTACAGACGTAGCTGAAGAAGCAACTGAGACTGTAGAGGCATAATAAGCGCTGTTGCAAAGTAAATCACCTATGTTTGTATTTAATACAATGATGTGAATAAGTGCTTCAGCCTGACCGCAAATGTTAGGCTGGAGCATTTTTAGGTAATTCATATATTATTGTGGACTTGTTTACAATAATTGTAAATACGTGATATAGTAAACTATGACATAGTTTTATAAAATAATGAATGAACATGGAGGACAACAAAATGGCTATAACAGCTGGAATGGTTAAAGATTTAAGAGAAATGACCGGTGCAGGTATGATGGACTGCAAAAAAGCATTAGCTGAAACAGATGGCGATATGGACAAGGCAGTAGAATTCTTAAGAGAAAAAGGACTTGCAGCTGCTGAGAAAAAAGCAGGAAGAATTGCAGCAGAAGGTATCTGTGCTACTAACGTAAGTGCTGATGGAAAGGTTGCTGCTATTGTTGAAGTTAACTCCGAAACAGACTTCGTAGCAAAGAACGAAACGTTCAGAACATTCGTTTCTGCTGTAGCTGCACAGGCTGCTACAACTACTGTATCTGATATCGATGCATTCTTAGCTGAGCCTTGGAGCCTTGATGCTGCTAAGACTGTAAAGGATGAGTTAGCATCTCAGATTGCTATCATCGGTGAGAACATGAACATCAGAAGATTCGAGAAGATCGTTACAGAAAACGGCTTTGTAGAGTCCTACATCCACAGCGGCGGAAGAATCGGTATCTTAGTTGAGATGGAAGCTTCTTTAGTAAATGATGCTGCAAAAGAATGTGCGAAGAACGTAGCTATGCAGGTTGCAGCTATGAACCCTAAGTATGTAGATCAGTCTGAAGTTCCTGCTGAATACATCGAGCATGAAAGAGAAATCTTAAAAATTCAAGCTATGAACGATCCTGCAAATGCTAACAAGCCAGAGAATATCATCGATAAGATGTTAGTTGGTCGTTTAAATAAGCAATTAAAAGAGATCTGCTTAGTAGATCAGGTATACGTAAAAGATGGTGACTTAACTGTTGGTAAGTACGTTGAGAGCGTAGCAAAAGAATTAGGTGCTACACTTAAGATCAAGAGATTCGTTCGTTTCGAAACTGGTGAAGGTATCGAAAAGAAGAGCGAAGATTTTGCTGCTGAAGTTGCAAAGCAAATGGGAATGTAGTTTCTACGTAGTAGAAACGTAATATTTGCTTTTACAGATAGGTATGTAGTTTTTACGAAGTAAATATTTGCTTTTGAAGATGAGTATGTAATTTGATTGGCTCTGTACAAAGTGTTGAGGTGAGGTTCCTTTGGAACCCGCCTAGATACTAGGTGCAGGGCCTTTTATTTTGGGCTCTATGTCAAGTCTTGATGTATGATTGTTATCAATCATGCTCCATTTCTGGATGTAGAGCAATTTCTATTTTAAAAGAGCGCTTAAGCCGCAGAAAACTCAGTGTTTTCGGCGTTTTTTTTGTGTACAGAAGTATGGAAAATTACAGCAAAGTTTTGTTTATTTAAATTAGGGAGTGGTTTACTTTTATATAAATTAGGAAGTGGTCTGTTTTTATAGTTTAGGTATTGACAAATGAATTATTAAATATTATAGTAAACATATTAAATTACTATGAATACTATGAATTATAAGAGAAGGAGATAAGATATGAAAGTGAACCACACAAATAATGCAAATCAGAATATGATGTGTTGCTGTTGCTGTATGAGTAAATCTACAGCTTATTTGTGTGCACCCAACAATATCTGATTTTCAATTCTTAAGTAAGATATAAGTATGAGGAAAGAAGCAGGTAATGAGTGTACCTGTTTCTTTTTTTATGAGTAAATTCGACTTAATGTAATGTTACTAAATTTGTGAGAATTATGAAATGGAGTGTCTTTATTGACTATAGCAAAAGAGAGAAGAATAAGTTGTTTCAACAAATAAATTGTGCTTGTATATTGAGATGCAATTCATATAGAAAGGTGATAAAGCGCCAGATTGGAGGATATAATGAAACAGATATTATGGTTTGGAGATTCGAATACATAAGGGTTGATATGTGAAACAAGAGATGCAATGTATGGTAAATTAGGTGTGGTGATATGATGTAAGAGTAAACGATAGGGAACTCGAATCATATAGAGGAAGAAGGACATCGAATTCTAGAGATGTCTTATATCAAAAGCTAGAAGGGGATAGGAGCCATGGATTTTGGATTTATGAAGAGTCATATACCGTTGTATGTAGAAGCAGCGAAAATGACAATGAAAATATCACTATTTGGAATAGTGCTGGCGATTTTAATCGGACTGATTTGTAGCCTCATAAAGACGTTAAGGATACCAATACTTAAGTCACTAGTGAACATTTATATTGAGATATCTAGAAATACACCATTGTTGATTCAACTATTTTTTTTATATTTTGGACTTCCCAAAATCGGTATTGTGCTCAGTTCAGAAAGTTGTGCTATTATCGGTCTTGCATTTCAAGGGGGAAGTTATATGGCAGAAGCATTTCGAACAGGTATAGATAATGTTGCACCAATTCAAACGGAATCCGGGTTAAGTCTTGGATTTACAAAGAGGCAAGTTTTCTTTCATATTGTACTTCCACAAGCCATCGCAACTTCTGTTCCAGTCTTTTGTGCTAATATCATATTTTTAATAAAGGAAACATCCGTATTCAGTGCAGTAGCATTAGCAGACTTAATGTTTGTAGCAAAAGATTTAATTGGAATTTACTATAAAACGGACGAAGCACTCTTTTTATTGGTAATGGCTTATCTGATTATATTATTGCCACTATCGTTAATCTGTACCTGGATAGAAAGGAGGGTCCGTTATGCAGGATTCGGGAATACAAGTCCTATTTCAGGGAACTAATTTTTTAAGATTACTAGAAGGGCTTTGGGTATCGCTTCGTATTTCGGTTATTGCTATAGGATTATCCGTTGTTCTTGGAATTCCATTTGGTGTGGTAATGACAAGTAAAAGTAGAGTAATTCGATTCTTCTCCAGAATCTATCTGGAAATTGTTCGGATTATGCCACAACTGGTGTTACTATTTCTAGTATACTTTGGAGCAGCGAAGCACCTTAGTATGAACCTTTCAGGTGGAACTGCTGCGGTGATTGTATTTACATTTTGGGGTGCCGCTGAGATGGGGGATTTGGTAAGGAGTGCTCTAATATCCATTCCAGTACATCAATATGAAAGCGGTTTTGGTCTTGGAATGACCAAAATACAGGTATATTGGTATCTAATTATACCGCAGACGGTAAGAAGACTTCTGCCATCCTTGATGAACTTGTTAACAAGAATGATAAAAACTACATCGCTGGTTGTTCTTATCGGCGTTGTTGAAGTAGTAAAAGTCGGAAAACAGATCATAGATGCTTCCAGGTATACGATGCCAAAAGCAGCCCTATGGGTGTATGGTACGATCTTTCTGATGTATTTCGCCATCTGTTATCCGTTTTCTATGTTGTCCGCTAAATTAGAGAAAAGGTTGAAGGATTGAGGATATGAATAAACAAGAAGAGGTTTTAAAGGTAGAACATTTAATGAAATCTTATGATAAGAAAGAGCCCGTCTTAAAGGACATCTCTTTTACTCTAAATAAAGGAGAGGTGGTTGTGATTGTTGGCCCTTCCGGTTGTGGTAAAAGTACCTTTTTAAGATGCTTAAATATGTTAGAGCCAATTAATTCTGGGACGATTCATTTCAAGGATCAGGTAATTAGTAGGGATGAAAAAAAGGTTCATGAGATTAGACAAAAAATCGGAATGGTATTTCAAAGCTATGACTTATTTCCACATAAGAATATTATAGGTAACATACTTTTGGCACCATTAAAGGTACAAAAAAGAGCGAAGAAAGAAGTTGAGCTTGAGGCGGAAGCACTACTTGAGCGAGTAGGGCTTTTAGAAAAAAAGGAAGCTTATCCTAGACAATTATCCGGTGGACAAAAGCAAAGGGTAGCTATCGTTCGAGCATTGATGATGCATCCGGAGATACTACTCCTAGATGAAATAACTGCCGCGCTAGATCCGGAGATGGTTAGAGAAGTATTACAGGTAGTACTGGAACTTGCCAAAGAGGGAAATACCATGGTGATCGTAACCCATGAAATGGAATTTGCCAAAGCAGTGGCAGATAGAGTTTTGTTTATAGATGAGGGGGTTATCGTAGAAGAAAGTACCCCAAAAGAGTTTTTTACCTGTCCAAAAACAGAACGTGCGAAACAGTTTTTGAATACATTTCATTATGAAGCGGTTTAAACAAGAAAAACACGATTCGCGAACTTTTCTTTGTCATAAAGAAAGATGTGTAAAAAACACAGTGTGTATGTAAAGGAAAATAAGTGAGAATTTCGTTTTAAAAATCGTGTTATTAAAAATTTGTTCAACTAGTACATTGTGCCAAGGCACAATGTTGCTATCAATATAAAAAGGCGCAAGCGCCAGAAAAGAGGAGTTTATGAAAAAGAAGATTTTAGGAGCAATTTTAACACTGACTATGGTAGCAGGAATCTTAACTGGATGTGGTCAGGCAAAAGAGAGCAATACTGGAGCTACAGCAAAAGCAAGGACATTAGAAGATATTAAAAAAGACGGAAGTATCAAGATTGGTGTATTCAGTGATAAAAACCCTTTTGGATATGTGGATTCCAATGGTGATATTAAAGGGTATGATGTTTACTTTGCTAAACGTATTGGTAAGGATTTATTAGGAAGTGAAGATAAGGTTGAATTTGTTTATGTGGAAGCAGCTAACCGTGTGGAATATTTAAAGTCCGCAAAAGTAGATGTTATTTTAGCTAATTTTACTGTAACTAAGGACCGTAGTGAGCAGGTAGACTTTGCACTTCCATATATGAAGGTAGCTCTTGGTGTGGTTTCACCAGATAACGCATTAATCACTGATATAGACCAGCTTAAAGATAAGACTTTAATTGTGGTAAAGGGTACAACCGCAGAAACTTATTTTATGGAAAATCATTCCGATATCAAACTGTTAAAATTTGATGAATACCAAGAGGCATACGATGCATTGTTAGATGGAAGAGGAGATGCATTCTCAACAGACAACACAGAAGTTCTTGCATGGGCATTACAAAATAAGGGTTTTTCTGTAGGTATAGAGTCCATTGGTAGTGTTGACACCATTGCTGCTGCTGTACAAAAAGGAAATAAAGAATTATTAGACTGGATTAACACTGAGATTAAGGCATTAGCTGAGGAACAATTCTTCCATAAGGACTTTGAAGAAACATTAAAGCCTGTGTATGGTGATAATATAGATCCAGAAAACCTTGTAGTGGAAGGTGGAGAGCTGAAGTAATTCATTCAAATGGAATTAGATGGAGAGCAATAGCATTAGAGTTGATGGTTACGAGGAAGTAGCGAAGCGGACTAGAAATTTAATCGAATAGAAATGATAGCAGACGGGTTTAAAACTGTAATATGAAAAACAGTTTTCTGCCCGTCATTTATATTTTATTAACATTAGTTTTTACATTTGATTCGCTTTAAATTATAACCGTTTGATAAACATGTAGCTGCCCCAGCGATTAAACTACCCATGCCAAAAACAGTACTTTGTATTATACCATAAATTCCAATACAGATTAAGATACCACCTAACCCCATACCAATGGTGGAACCAATCTTTGCAACCTTTTTGTTTGGGTATAATCCGCTACTAGCTCTTTTTGCAAGATCCATATATTTTTTTGTATGCTTCCTTACATCTAATCTTTCCATGGTTAGTACCTCCTAATCAAATATATCATCAATTAAATGATCAATCATAAATTCAAAAACTTTTGTTGCGTCACATAGCATATTATCTTTTTGAGAAATGCTAGATAGCATTGCCATCAAAAGAGAAATAGCTAAATCTTCATCAATTTTTAGGGAGAGGAAGGGCTTGTGAAGCATATATTTTGTACTAATATAACTGTTGTCGTTTAATTCTTGGCGTTGTTGTTCACTTAGCTTATGAAAGAAACTTAAAAAATCGGGATTTTTCGTGTCATACATGAAACTACTTTTGCTGTATTCCAAATAGATTTTTTTTAATGCTTCTGCAATACCGTATTTGCTCTGATTTTGTGATATTCGTTCTTCCACACTTTCATAAAGTTGTTTTTGCGTGTCTTTGATAACTTGATAAAAGAGTGCCTCTTTTGAATCAAAAAAATTATAAAAGGACCCTTTAGAAATACCAACATCATTACAAAGAGTATCAATACTGGTTTTCTTGTAGCCATATTTCTGCCAACTCGATTTACATTCTTTCATCAGTTTTTCTGTAATTACTTTTTTCTCTTCCTCAGCGAATCCTTTCGGCATGAAAAACCTCCTATATTTACATATGACTATTTAAGTGTTTATAGTCATATAAATTATATCTTATTTAAGA
>DPVV01000252.1 GCA_003526525.1 Lachnoclostridium phytofermentans
TAGTATTATAATATATTTTATTTTTTTAATACACTAGCGAAGGTGTTAGCGTTTAAAATCTTGATATGTCCGGACATCCGTGACCCTTTTTCTACAAAAGGCCAAGATTTTGAATGCTTTTTTAGTTTTTACAGGTAAGCCTTTTGGGAACCGGACACTCACCGGTAAACCCAGAGCAATTATAGGAGGGAGCTAACTATGGGCGTAAAATATGTTTTTGTAACTGGCGGTGTCGTATCTGGTCTTGGCAAGGGTATCACCGCTGCTTCTCTTGGCCGATTATTGAAGGCTAGAGGGTACCATGTAACAATGCAAAAATTTGATCCGTACATTAATATCGATCCAGGTACCATGAATCCAATCCAACACGGTGAAGTCTTTGTAACGGATGATGGTGCTGAAACTGACCTTGACCTTGGTCATTATGAACGTTTTATAGATGAGAGTCTAACAAAGCAGTCTAATGTTACTACCGGTAAGATTTATTGGACCGTATTGTCTAAAGAACGTCGAGGTGACTTTGGAGGTGGCACCGTACAGGTGATCCCCCATATTACAAATGAAATTAAAGATCATTTTTATCGTAACGATAGTTGTAATGAGACACACATAGCAATTATTGAAGTCGGCGGAACTGTAGGCGATATTGAGAGCCAACCTTTTCTCGAGGCAATTCGTCAGTTTCAGCATGATGTCGGAAGAGAAAATGCAATTCTTATACATGTAACTTTAATCCCTTATCTAAAAGCTTCGGGGGAAATGAAAACAAAACCAACCCAAGCCAGCGTAAAAGACCTACAGGGAATGGGGATACAGCCGGATATTATTATGTGCCGTACAGAGCTTCCACTCGAGCCGGGAATTCGTGAAAAAATATCCCTGTTTTGTAATGTTCCCCGCAACCACGTTCTTCAGAACTTAGATGCAGATACCTTGTATGAGATTCCACTGATGATGGAAGAAGAGCACCTTGCTGATGTTGCCTGTGAATGCCTTCACTTAAACTGTCCAGAACCAGACTTAAAAGATTGGGAGGATATGGTCTATTCTTTAAAAAATCCTACCCATGATGTTACAGTGGCGTTGGTTGGTAAATACACTCAGCTACATGACGCCTACATTAGCGTCGTGGAGTCTTTAAAACATGGAGCTGTTGCTCATAATGCTTCCATTCAGATTAAATGGATCCCTTCGGAATCTGTTACGAAGGAAACCGTAGCAGATCTTCTACAAGATGTAAACGGTGTCCTGGTACCGGGTGGATTTGGTGATCGTGGAATCGAAGGAAAGATCTTAGCAATCCAATATGCAAGGGAACATAAACTCCCATTTCTTGGGCTATGTCTTGGAATGCAACTTGCTGTTGTTGAATATGCCCGTCATGTTCTAGGTTTTTCAGATGCTCATAGTATCGAGTTAAATCCCGAAACTACTCATCCAGTAATTCACCTAATGCCGGAGCAAGATGGTATTGAAGACATAGGAGGAACATTAAGGCTTGGCTCTTATCCTTGCATTCTTGATAAAACCAGCAAAGCGTATGAACTATATCAGACCACAACAATTACAGAACGTCATCGTCATCGCTATGAGGTAAACAACTATTATCGTGATGAACTGATTCGCCACGGTGTGAAATTATCTGGTCTTAGCCCGGATGGAAGAATTGTTGAAATGATGGAACTTCCAAACCACCCCTGGTTTATCGCTACTCAAGCACATCCGGAGTTTAAGTCACGTCCTAACCGTCCCCATCCACTATTTAAAGGATTTGTAGGTGCTGCTTTAGACAACTCGAGTAGATAACTCTATACAAATTTGCGAAAAATATTTCACTATACTAGAAATAAAAGATTTCACTAAGTTTCAAACATACAACTAACCATCTTTTCCAAGACTATACATTAGTATAATTTTATCAAATTCAAAAAGGTAAAAAAGGAGCATAAGAAGTGGATCACTTTTCACTCTCTTATGCTTCATTTTTAACTAAGTTCATTTCGCTGTATTTCTTGTAAGATTCGATTAACAGCAAGTGGCTTTCCTAAAATTTTTACTCCAATCCTTTAAAAATAATACGAACAGCAAGGATAATACTACCTAGGAATATAAAAAAGTCTGATATATTAAATATCACTTTCTGGTAAAATGAAAAACTAAAATAATCTACTACATACCCTCTTTTAAGCCTATCATACACATTACTAGAAGCACCACCAGCTAAAAATGCAATACCTGTTTTCAGAATCCGTTTTCCCTTTTGTGGGAATATGATTGCCATTAATATCGTAATACCACCAATCATAATGCCGGACATTAACAAGAGGAGTTCTCTTTTTTTCTCCATAAAGTTCAAAAAGGCACCCTGGTTATGATATTTTGTAACAACGATACGACCTTTAAAAATCTTCTCACTTTTACCTATCGTTTTGTTTTTCTCAATATATTGCTTAATAAAAAAGTCTAATGCAAAAATTGCTATTGCAATTATCAAAAAAATCATACCATCCACCTCATTATTATAATTCTTAG
>DPVV01000431.1 GCA_003526525.1 Lachnoclostridium phytofermentans
AAACGACCGTTACCAATACCACCGTCCCCAAAACGACCGTCCCCAAAACGACCGTCCCCAAAACGACCGTCCCCAAAGCGACCGTCCCCAAAACGACCGTCCCCAAAACGACCGTCATCAAAACGATCGTCATCAAAACGATCATCCCCAAAACGATCGTCCCCAAAACGACCGTTCCCAAAACGACCGTCCCCAAAACGACCATCCCCAAAACGACCATCCCCAAAACGACCGTCATCAAAACGACCGTCATCAAAACGATCATCCCCAAAACGATCGTCATCAAAACGACCGTCCCCAAAGCGATCTTTACCACAGTTATTTCGATCATAGTCTTCCCAATCACAGTTATCTTCGCAACACTCATCCTTTTGGAAATGTTCTCTGCATTCACAGTCACAATCACAATTCCCAAAGTCTTGGTCTCCACGTCCAGTTTGATTCATTTAAACCTCATTTCTGCGCTGCTTTTTACGCATAATAAGTTTGTGGATGCAGCGCAGACACAAACTTTCTGAGTAAAAGATTAAAAAATCGTTCACTCTTAACTCCTTTCGTTATAAGCGGAGCAAGCGGAAATTTTCTTAGCTCTCTAGTAATATAGTATTCACGGCTCGACAGAATGTGAGTTTATATGCTTTGGTATGATAAAATACTTCCACATTTTAGATAGTCATTTACTCTTGGCATAGTCGAATGCTAGGTGTATACTTCTTAATATGTAGAAGATTTTACCAATTAATAGTACGTTTTTATACAATAGAAAGAGGGGGTATCAAAGTGCTAAAAAAAGACTATGTAGCATTAACGCCACCAATGGGGTGGAACAGTTGGGATTGCTATGGCCCTGCCATCACGGAAGCAGACTTACTTGGTAATGCAGAGTATATGGATAAATTTCTCAAAGAGTATGGATGGAAATATATTATCAATGATATCCAATGGTCAGAACCAATGGCTGGAACAAAAGGTTGGGATTATAATGCCTTTGCAGAACTTACACTTGATGAATATGGAAGACAGATACCTGCGGTAAACCGATTTCCATCAGCAAAAGGTGGCGCGGGTTTTAAACCAATCGCAGACAAAATCCATGCAATGGGATTAAAATATGTTTACTTATTGTGAGATATGGCAAAAGCATGTTTCTCCAGGTTGTTTTCCAGATTGTGATATGCTACCTCTTGGTCACATATGCATTACTATAGATGGAATTGGTCATTGGACAAATTTTACGAAAGAAGAGCAACAGACGATGCTTACACTATGGAGTATATTTCGATCACCGCTAATTCTCGGAGCTGAACTTAGAAAAAATGATGATTGGACGTTATCCTTATTAACCAATAAAGAAGTCCTTCGCATGAATAAGCATTCTTTTGGAGCGAGACAGATTACTCGGAATCAAAATGAAGCAATATGGACTAGTGAGGATATCGATGGAAGTAAATATTTGGCGTTATTCAATTTAAGTGATTGCATTAGAAATGTCACAGTTTATCTAGAAGAATTAGAGCTTCATAATGTTTTGCTTAGGGACTTATGGAAAGGAGAAGATATTAGAATGGTAAACGATAGGGTTAGTGTATCGTTACAACCTCATGAAAGTAAACTGTATCGAGTAAGATAAAGTAAGGAAAATACCATGGATGTAAAAAGGATGGGATGAACGATATTCTTCCGATACAAGAAGAAAATTATATTCTGATAGCATACCATAAGGAGTTTCCAATTTTTTATCAAGAGATTATTGATTCGATTAAAGAGTCAAATCCACAGGTACTTATCTTGGTTTACATGATTGATATGCACCAAGCATTTCGCGAGATTACTGGAAATGATATTCAGAGCTTTTACCAAGAAGACGGTCTTCACCCAAATAAAGAAGGGGCAAATATTAGATAAATAGATAAATAAAAGAGCAATAAATAAATCAAATGGAATATTCCTATGAAAAGAAAATTTGTTTCTCAAAGGAATATTCCATTTTATTTGAAACTATCCTGTATCCTTAATTATAATTCCTGGCAACCTTATGATGCATGATCTTTTTTGTAACGCTTGTAAACAGTAATTTCGTGTTTATGATTACAAGTAACTAATAAAAGCTCATGATAATCGTTATATCCCTGAGACTTAAGCTGATTGATAAGCCAGGCTTCATCAAGAGTAAGAATTTTTAGATTAGAGACAATCATAATTCCATCAAGAACTAAGTTAAATACCATGTACTCTTGTGGTACTTTTATATTAAGATCTTTTGGGCTAGCTGGTTTATGGGGAGCTTTAGGAAGGATACTCACTGTACCGTTTGGTTCAAGAAGGGCTGTCTGTATCGTATTAATGTCAAAATAACCACTGCTACGGCACTGTATCTGAAATTCTTCTATATCAATTTTCGCTTTTTTAAAATTTTCATAATATAGTTTGTCGTTATCTAGTAGTACAAGAGGATAACCATTCACAAAACGAGAAAAACCAAGCCACTTATCTGTTCCAATTGATAATGCTACGCCAACAATACTATATATAATCATCGCTACCAATGGATAGACCGGATTTTCAAGTTCTGTAGCCATTTCTGCAGCAATGGAGCCGATGGTAATCCCATTGATGTAATCAAATAAACTCATTTGAGACATCTGCCGATAACCAATAAGCTTACATAAGAAAAATAATGCAACGATAGAGGCAAAAGAAGCCAAAATTACTTTTATGATAGACATTATAACTTCTCCTTTTTATAATTTGCAAGTAGTTAAGCTGGGGTACTTACCGATGATGTAGTATTAAATAGCTACACAGCTGTAGTTGATGTAAAGAAGTGTAAGATGTATATGAAAAACTTCGGAGAGTTTTTCAATGATCAGATTGAAAGTGCTAAAACGATTATACTTAGCCGTACCGGTGATATTACAGAGGATAAATTAGCAGCAAGTCTTGCATTAATCAAAGAGCATAATCAAAATGCTACGATAGTGACAACACCATGGGATAAAATTGATGGAAAACATATTTTAAGTGCAATTGAACATCAGAATGATTTGATGGATACGATGTTAAGTGAGACAGGCATTTGCGAATCATGCGGACATGTTCATGACCACGAACATCATGAAGATTGTTGCGGGCACGATCATGACCACAAACATCATCATGAAGATTGTTGCGGGCACGATCATGACCACGAACATCATCATGAAGATTGTTGCGGGCACGATCATGACCACGAACACCATCATGAAGATTGCTGCGGACACAATCATGACCACGAACACCATCATGAAGATTGCTGCGGACACGATTATGACCACGAACATCATCATGAAGATTGCTGTGGACACGATCATGACCACAATCACAACGATGAAGGCTGCAGCTGTCATGACCATGGACATGACCACAATCATCATCATCACCACGCTGATGAAGTGTTTACAAGCTGGGGTATGGAAACAGCGCATAAGTATGAAGAAGCGGAACTTAAAAAGGTACTTAACACCCTTTCAGAAGCAGAGAATCTTGGAATTATCCTACGTGCGAAAGGCATTGTATCCTCTGTGGAGGGCGAGTGGTTCCACTTTGACTTGGTTCCAGGAGAATTTGAGATACGTCGTGGAGGAGCAGATTACACAGGAAGAATTTGTGTAATTGGAAGCAAGTTAGATACGAAAGCCATCAGTGAATTGTTTTAAGAAAGATAAAAGAATGAAATTAGAAGATAAGTTGAAATAAAGAAAGTTTTTCAATGATATAGAAATGCCATATTCAGTTGAATTGGTACATGGAGGATAATATGGAGATACCAGTATATTTAGTCAATGGGTTTTTAGAGAGTGGAAAAAGTACGTTTGTACTAGAAACAATGAAAGACCCAGAGTTTACAGATTCCGTCCGTACCTTACTCCTTGTTTGTGAAGAAGGAGAAGTAGAATATGACGAGGCCATGTTAGCGAAGTTAAAGGTTGATGTGGTTGTCGTGGAAGATCAAGATAAATTGAATGAAGAATTTTTGAAACATTGTTATGAGCTTTATAAACCTCAGCGGGTTATGATAGAGTACAATGGTATGTGGGATACTGAAGAATTTTTAGAGATGGAGTTACCTGAGCCTCTTGTTATGGCACAGATTATCACATTAATCGATGCATCCACCTACCAAAACTATATGAGCAACTTTAAATCCATTATGATTTCACAATTTAAGTATTCGGATACTGTCATAGTAAATCGTTGTGACGAATCTACGGACAAGATTGCGATAAGACGTACCATTAAGCCTGTTAATAGAAAAGCTGAGATTGTATATGAATCTGTAGACGGGGTAACTACCGATGCAGGGGAAGAAGTACTTCCATTTGATATTACAGCAGACCACATTGACTTATGTGATGATGACTATGGTTTATGGTATTTGCATGCAATGGATAATCCAAAGATGTATCAAGGGAAAATAATTACGTTCCGTGCCATGGTATATAAAACAGAGAGGTTTCCAAAGGGAGCATTTGTACCTGGTAGATTTGCAATGACTTGTTGCGCGGATGATATCGCATTTATCGGCTTCTTATGTAAGACCGATTATGCGGGACCAGTTGCTATTGATCAGTTAAAGAACCGTATGTGGATTACATTAACAGCTCAGTTACGGGTTGAATACTATAAGGAATATCATGGAAAAGGTCCGGTTCTTTATGCAAAGAAAATCGAAATGGCAGAGGAACCACAAGAAAAATTAGTGTACTTTAACTAAGCATGGAATTAATCACCAAAAACTAGAAATTGCTTGACGAACAATATATTTTTATATATAATGTTTTAGATAATGGCTAATCGAGACAGCAGGTTAACTAAGAATCACAGGAGTTATTCCAAAGTGTAAAGAATTTATTTCATAAAACATGCCTGTTTAGTAGGCTGGATATTGTACCAAGACGACGAGGTACCAATATCCGTATAAACTTATCACGAGAGGAATTGAGCTGATATGTTAAAGAGTATGACTGGCTTTGGTAGATGTGAGATTGATACCGGGGAACGTAAGTTGATTGTAGAGTTAAAATCTGTCAATCATCGTTACCTTGAGATTTCGGTAAAATTGCCTAAGAAATTAAACTTTTTTGAATCAGGTATTCGAAACGTTCTGAAACAATATATTAGCCGTGGAAAGGTCGATGTATTTATTACATACGAGGATTACACGGAAGGTAAAGCTTGCGTTAAGTACAACGAGGATATTGCAAGAGAATACTATAACGGTCTTGAAAAAATGAGCCGGGATTTTGGTATAGAGAATGATATTAGAGCCTCCATATTATCAAGATTTCCAGATGTTTTTACTCTTGAGGAACAGACCATGGATGAACAAGAACTGTGGGAATTGCTTGAGAAAACAGTAAGAGCAGCTGCAGAAAAATTTGTGGAGACACGAATCGCAGAAGGCGAGCATTTGTTAGAAGATATTCATGCAAAGTTAGATAGCATGTTAACGATTGTTGAATTTATCCAAGAAAGAGAACCTCAAATCGTAGCAGAATATCGCAAAAAGCTATCCGATAAAGTGAAGGAACTATTAGGAGAAACCTCCATTGACGAAGGTGTTTTAGCAACAGAGATTACTATATTTGCTGATAAAATCTGTGTAGATGAAGAAACAGTTCGGTTACGTGCACATATCAACAATATGAAGAGCACTCTGAATGAAGCAGTAAATGTGGGAAGAAAATTAGATTTTATTGCTCAGGAAATGAACCGTGAGGCTAATACCATCTTGTCGAAGGCGAATGATTTGTCTGTATCGAATCAAGCAATCGATTTAAAAACTGAAATTGAAAAGATACGAGAACAGATACAAAACATTGAGTAAGAGGGGATACGGTTGAATAAACTGATTAACATTGGTTTTGGTAATGTAATAAATGCAGGAAAGATGATTTCTGTAATACGTCCGGAGGCAGCTCCGGTAAAAAGAATGGTTCAGAATGCAAAAGATAGCGGCAGCTGTGTGGATGCAACCTGTGGAAGGAAATGCAAAGCAGTTGTTGTAATGGAAACTGGACAGATTGTATTATCAGCATTGCTTCCAGAGACAATTGCAAATCGTGTGAACCAACGAGAGAGCATAGAAGGCAATGAAGTTTTCCAAGCTCTATAAAATAAATTAAGGATTGTCAAGGAAGGAGATATTCAGATGTTACATCCATCTTATAATGACTTAATGCAGGTAGTAAATAGCGAGGTAGAACCAGGCGAACAGCCAGTAGTTAACAGCCGTTATTCTATCGTATTAGCTACAGCAAAGCGTGCTAGACAAATTATTGACGGTGCAGAACCTTTAACAGAAAGTAGTTGCAATAAACCACTTTCTGTAGCAGTGGAAGAACTTTACAAATCAAAGGTAAAGATCGTAAGCGAAGATGATGAATATGAAAATGAATAAGTTATAACAAGTGTGAGGGCTGTTGTAAAGATGTCTTATAGGACGACTTGCAACAGCCTGTTTCAGTGAAAGGGAAATTATGAGTAATGACATTAAAATAGAGGAGACAGCAACTGTGGAAAAGGATAAAGGAATGAGAGAAGCCAAATCGTTCTTGCGACAATCAATAGAGACGGTAGCTTACTTTATCATTATATTTTTAGTTGTGTTGTTAGTACAGCGATTTATAATACAACCTGTTGAAGTGAATGGAAGTTCCATGGAACCAACTCTCCATAATAATAACCATGTGCTCTTAGAGAAAATATCGTATAGCTTATCAGAGCCAAAACGTTTTGATGTCATTGTTTTTAGACCTTATGAGTATGATAAAGAGTTATACTATATCAAACGAGTGATTGGTTTGCCAGGGGAAACAGTTCAAATAATGGATAGTGTAATTTTTATTAATGGAGAACGTTTGGATGAGAATTACGGACTTGAAAATGTTATTAAGGGTGCAGGTATTGCTGGAGAAAAAATCGTTCTTGGCGAAGGTGAATATTTTGTACTTGGTGACAACCGAAATAATAGTAAAGATAGTAGAGATCCAAGCGTTGGGGTAGTAAAACAAGATGCAATATTGGGCCGTGCGTGGTGTACAATATGGCCGTTTAAAGATTTTGGTATAGTAAAACATAAATAGGTGGTGATAGCATGGAGGATAAACCAGTAGATGGTTTTCATGATTTAGAAACTGAAGTGGCACACACAGAAGGAAAGAGTTCGAGGAAACGAATTGTGTTAGAAATCTTAATCTACATAGTTGCCTTGTATTTTGCAGCTTTTATTGTACCTAGATATATACTACAAAGAACAATAGTAGTAGGAGACTCCATGGAAACAACACTGCAGAATGGTGAGAATCTATGGGTAGAGAAAATATCTTATCATTTTGACAAATTAAAGCGTTTTGATGTAATTGTATTTTATCCTCATGGAAAAGAAGATGAAGAATATTATATCAAGCGTATTATAGGTCTGCCAGGAGAAAAAGTTCAAATCATTGGTGAGGAAATCTTTATTAATGGGAAATTACTGACGGAAGACTTTGGAAAAGACCCAATAAGAAATCCTGGAATTGCGGCGGATCCAATTTTTTTAGCAGAGGATGAATATTTTGTACTTGGTGATAATAGAACTGTGAGTCTAGATAGTCGCTATGAAGAAGTGGGGCCTGTTAAGAAAGAAAACATTGGTGGTAGAGCAATCTTTCGTTTATGGCCGATCAATAAGATGGGGCCGATTAAATAATACTTATTTTTTAGCCTTATCTTTAACAAAATAATAAATATAAAATGCACAAAAAAAAGATGGGAAAAGGTTGAATTATAGCCTAAGTGTTAATAATTAGTAAAAAAATAAAATTTGCTTGAAATTATATTACAAATTGGGTAAAATAGAGAAGGATTTTGGTTATAGTCAGACTTAGTCTTTGACAAAATCTTAACAATCTAAGAAATAAATTAATAGCTGTCCACTTTGATTAGCATTTATGACAGTATATTATAAAATTTCATTTAGGAGGAATTTAATCATGGCAGTAAAAGTAGCAATTAATGGTTTTGGACGTATCGGACGTCTTGCATTCAGACAGATGTTTGGCGCAGAAGGTTACGAAGTAGTAGCAATCAACGACTTAACAAGCCCAGCAATGTTAGCTCATTTGTTAAAGTATGATTCAGCTCAGGGAAGATATGACGGACACACAGTAGAAGCAAAAGAGTCTTCTATCGTAGTTGATGGTAAAGAAATTAAAATTTATGCTGAAGCAGATGCTTCTAAACTTCCTTGGGGAACACTTGGAGTAGACGTTGTACTTGAGTGTACAGGTTTCTATGTATCCAAGGCTAAATCTCAGGCACACATTGATGCTGGTGCTAAGAAGGTTGTTATCTCCGCTCCAGCTGGTGATGATCTTCCTACTGTCGTTTTCAGCGTAAATGAAAATACATTAACAGCTGAAGATACTATCATTTCCGCAGCTTCTTGTACAACAAACTGCTTAGCTCCTATGGCAGATACTTTAAACAAGTTAGCTCCAATTGAAAAAGGTTTCATGACTACAATCCACGCTTACACAGGTGATCAGATGGTACTTGATGGACCACACAGAAAAGGCGATTTAAGAAGAGCTCGTGCAGCTGCTTGTAACATCGTTCCTAACAGCACCGGTGCTGCTAAGGCAATTGGTTTAGTTATTCCAGATTTAGCTGGTAAATTAGACGGTGCAGCTCAAAGAGTTCCAGTTCCTACAGGATCTACTACTGAGTTAGTAGCAGTTGTTAACAAGAAAGTAACTAAGAATGAAATTAATGCAGCTATGAAGACAGCAGCTAGCGAATCTTTTGGTTACACAGAGGAAGAGTTAGTATCTTCTGATGTCATTGGTATTAGATATGGTTCTTTATTCGATGCAACTCAGACTAAGGTTACAGAGCTTCCTGATGGAAAGACTTTAGTTAAGGTCGTTTCTTGGTACGATAACGAGAATTCTTACACAAGCCAGATGGTAAGAACGATCAAGTACTTTGCTGAATTAGCATAATAGAAGATCCAGTATGGGTCCGGTCTCTATGGACCGGGCCCATTTTTAAAATTTATAAGAAATTGCGTTG
>DPVV01000103.1 GCA_003526525.1 Lachnoclostridium phytofermentans
AGTTCTTTCATATCGCTGGCTAATTGCATAATATTAAAATAATAGTAGGCTCCGTCTAATTCGACTGCGTTGCTATAAGTAAGATAGATTTCTTCTCCTTGATCTGTATGAAAGCTTCCGGCATCATGTACAAGTTCACATCTTATACCACAGACATTTAAGAGAAGTTCAAATAACAAGCCAATACCCATTTCATTTGATTTTCCATATAACAGTGGATCCAGATAATAGTAGCCTTTTTCATAGGTTCTTAAATTCGCTTTTGTAAATTTGCTTTTATAATTATCAATTACTTGAATGTTCTCAACAATCCACTCAGCAATTGCCATCATTTTTTCGTAATCGGACATATCCTTAGTTACTACAGTATCAATGATTTCTTTCGCTTTCCTTGCTGCTTGGACTTTCTTTTCGGAAACTTCTTCAAACATCTCAGTATCATATAGTAAATCATAGTTTTTATAATAATTGGTGGTTAACGCCATAAAAACATCTTCATGGGCGATATCAGCATCTAAAACCTTATCGTATAACTCTTTTTCCGTATAAATGCGAACCTTGCATTGTGCCTTTTTCTTTCCCCAGGTTGCAGTAATAATGCATTTACCCGGTGCTTTGGCTGTTAATATCCCTTTTTTACTAACGGTAGCAATCTTGGTATTACTGGATTTCCATTTGACATTACTTACATCTTCGTAGCACGGTGTATCGATATCATCCCCAAATAAATTTAGATAATAATACCCCATAGGCTTTAGCTCGACCTTGTCTCCAACTTTTGCTACTACTATTTTTTGTTCGATTTCTATTCCAACAAATTTAGTTGCTGCATTTACTGATTGAAGGGAAAGAGGGAATAGTCCCAGTAACAATGTGAGAGTGATTAGAAGACAGATTGGTTTGTGATGTTTTTTAACTTTTACTAAATGATTTAATTTAGCTAACATAATTTGCGCCTCTTATATTTTTATTTGATTTATTAAGTGTTCATTTATCCATAATATACCAGACTACTTGTATTTTCAACCAATTTTTCTATTGTTATGATAATTCGTCAATATCGGGAGTGTTCTATATTTGACTATCATTACAATGTTGATAACATACGTGTTAAGAGAAATTTAAAAGGACTGAGTCCTGTTCAATACAAAACTCAGTCCCAAGATATCTCAATTTAAGGGGATTAGCCGTTAATAAATGAAGATTCTTTAATACTTATAAATCTATCGTATTTATTTTTCGAATAAAATTTTTCCTATATACATACCATCTCCAAATGATGAAATACCTGACATACCTGCAGTCACTTCTCCACCTGCATATAACCCTTCGATAGGTTCATTCTTTTCGTTAAGTACACGATATTGATCGTCTCTTACTAATCCACCACCAGTAATATGTCTTGCTACAACTCTTGGTAATGCATAGTAAGGAGCTTCATCAATTGTACTGTTCTTAGAGAAAGAAATTCTTCCGAATTCTTCATCCTTAAAGTTCTTTGCAGACTCATTATACTTAGTAATAGTAGCCACAAATACTTCTGGATCAATACCTATTTGTTTCGCTAAATCTTCTAATGTATCAGCACGGAATAATTGTTTACCTTCAATCATCTCTTCTACATCATATCCATTAAAAGTATGTCCATCTTTAATTAAAGAATTTGTATTATCACTAATTAGGTAGTGCATCTTATCTGGTTGTTCTAAAACAGCAGCTGATAATGTATATCTATCCAGTGTCTCGTTAACAAATCTTTTTCCTTCTTTGTTTACGAATAATGCATCTCCATCATCTCCAACAATATTCTCTGTTGTACTTGTAAATGGATCCGCCATAGGGAATAGCATTATGTCATCCATAAGTGCAAGTTGAGCTCCAACTTTTTCAGCCATAACAATACCGTCACCAGTCATAGTTCCTACATTTGTTGTTGCAGTAACATCTTCTATACTTTCCCACATTGTATTATATTTCTTTACCATTTCCATATTTGCAGAGAATCCACCTGTAGCTATAACAACACCTTTATTTGCTCTAATACGGTATTCAGTACCCTTACTATCTTTTGCTACAACTCCAACAACCTTTCCATCTTCAACGATTAACTCTTTACCTGGAGTTTCAGTCATAATTTCTACTGGATAATTATTCTTTTCAATTGTTTTATTGAAAAGATCAAAGTATCCATGACCTTCATATCCTTCTAATGGAGAAGACCATCTTGGCCATGTATAACCAACTATACCTGTTAACGGCTTCCAAGTCATTCCCATTTCTGTTAACCAATTAGCTGTATCATCTAGTAATGTAGCAAATCCAAACATACTTTCAGGTGTAGAATAGGATTCTAATTGTAAGTAATCTAATGCAGCAAGATATGTAGAATCAAATACCTTTGTTGAGCCACTTGCTAAATATTCATCATATTGTTTCTTTAATTCTTTTTGCATATCAGCATGAACTTCATCAACTGGCTCTATAGCTAATATGTTCTCAATAACTTGTGTATATCCTTCAGTATTTTCTGGACGTAACTCATCTGGGGCACTTATATATTCAAAGTAACCACCACTTACAATGGCATTTCCTCCTATAGATGATGCTTTTTCTAATACTATAACTGACTCTGCTCCACTCTGTGCTGATGAAATTGCTGCACTCATTCCTGTAGCACCACCGCCAATGATAACTACGTCAGCTCTCTTTTCAACTACTTCGTTTGAAACATTTTTATCTACTTTCTTTGCCTTTAAAGCTTCAACATCACCATTTGCTTGCTTAACACAATCAGCAACAGCTTCAAGAATAGCATCACATGTAATTGTTGCACCTGAAATTGCATCGATATTTAATGATTGATTTTCTACCACCTCACTAGGGATTCTTTCAATGGCACTATCTGTAAGTCCTTTTGTTTCTTTGTGTTCTGTTACTTTAACAGAATCAATTTTATCTTTACTGAACTTAATTTCTACTTTAACAGGACCATTCTTACCGTTTTTACTTACACCTGTATAAGTTCCAGCAGTATAACCAAGTCCTACATTATTTTCAGTTTTACTACATCCAACCATAGAAAATAATAAGCATGTACACATAATAATAGCTAATATCTTTTTTATCTTTTTCATTTTTCGACTCCTTTTCTTTTTCTTAAATATTATGTAAAGATTATGCCATTATTTTCATTATATTCCCCACACCTAGTTTGGGGTCAACATACTTCGTCTTTTTTTTATCAATATCTAGATTTTATTTGAAAGGCATCCAAATATAATGATAATCAGCTATAATTTCTTCTGGTTCACTAGTTAATATAGTGGGTGCTATTAATATCGATAATATATCGCCATCTAATTCTAAATTATTTTCTTTTAAATAATTTAATCCTGGTTCCACTACGCTATAATAATCTTCAGTATCTTGTGTTACCCTAACAACTCCCCCAATGCATTTTCTAGTATTATAATATTTCACTCTCAGATTATCTAATCCAGGTACAAACTCTGCAAACTCTTCTTTAACACATAATCCAACTTTTGCTATTACATTGTTTGTTAAATTTTTGTACTCTATTATCGGGCAAAATTTTACGAATGGAAACTTATCACTCCAGGATCTTATTAACTTTCTATCCTCTTTACCCTTTAATATTTCGTTATTTTCTTCACATTTCAAATAGTACATTGCAGGTCTTTCGCAACAAGAGAATTTATTATATTTATTTAATACATCATCTATTAAAAGTGACATATCCTTAATACATTTTAAATGAGCTTCTTTCATTTTTATTTCATATAATATTTCCTTTTCTCTTTTTAAAAGTGTTTCCTTTATTTTATCAGGAATAGTTCCATTACATAACTTTGCTGCTTCCTTAATAGGTATATCTAGGTTACGATAGCTTCTTAATCCTATCGCCGGTCCAAGATTTTCAAAATAATAATATCGATATCCATTGCCATGCCACTTAAACGATTCGATTGCATTATACTTTTCATACAATCGAACTCCCTGAGGAGAAATCCCAATTAAATCACATATCTCACTCATCTTCATTTCAATTTCTTTCATACGTTATCCTCCAGTTACTAAATTTTGTCGAATTATAACTCCTATCTTTACTCTAATTTTATATATTATAAAACTATGTCAATTA
>DPVV01000608.1 GCA_003526525.1 Lachnoclostridium phytofermentans
ATAGACCATGCGATAGCGTTATCAAAAAAATATAAATATAGTCTACGTATGGTAACGCTAGAAGGAGAGCAATTAAATCCAGGAGGATCACTCTCCGGTGGTGCATATAAAAACTCCAGTAATTTATTATCCCGTCGAAGGGAAATAGAGGAGTTAGAGGAAAATGTACTTACTCTTAGTAATGAAGTTGCGAAATTGAATGAAGATATTACTTCCTACAAAGAGCAACGTCTTTCTATGAGAGAGACAGTTGAGGCTAACCAAAAGAGGTTATCTGAATTGTCAGTGGAAGCAAATACAGCGAAAATTAGATTTGGTCAAGAACAGGAAAAAATGGATGGAATGCGCCATACTTACCTGGAGTTTATGAGTGAACTAAAGTTAATGGAAGAACAAAATCAGGAACTTAAAGTTAACATGGATAACCTTAAGGATTCCTTGATTGATAACGAAAGAATTAGCAAAGAAAAAGAGCAACGAATCGAAGAGTGCAATCAAAACCTTGTGAATGAGAGAGTGACAAAGCAAAGCTCTATGGATGAAGCTTCTTCTATTTTAGTAGAATCCTCAAACCTTGAACAAAGCATACAATATGTGTTGGAAAATATGCGTCGTGTACGTCGTGATATAGAGACACTAGAAGTAGAGGAACAAGAGTTACGAAGAGAAGCAGAACACTCTACGGAACAAAAAAATCAGCGTGAAGAACAAATTACGATTAATTTAAGCAAAAAACAAGAGGATTTGGAACGACTTCACATACTGGAAGAAAAGATTACATTGGCAAGTGGGCAAAAGGATCTCATGAGCCAAAATCATAAGGAATTTTTAAAGATTAGAGAAGAACTTCAGAATCGTCTTTCGCTTCTTGATAAAGAAACGTTTCGACTTCAAAGTCAAAAGGAAAAATTATCTGAGGTTTTGGATGCTCAAATAAGTTATATGTGGGAAGAATATGAATTGACGGTTAGCACAGCCACAGAGTATCAAGAGGAAGAATTAGGCAATCCTGTGTCAAATAAAAAAGGAATTACAGAGCTTAAAAATAGTATTAAGACCTTAGGTGATGTTAACGTCAATGCCATTGAAGATTATAAGAATCTTTCTGAGCGTTATGAGTTTTTAACGACTCAAAAAGCTGATTTAATATCTGCAGAAGAAAGTCTTTTGGGTATTATCAATGAGCTTGATGAAGAAATGAGAAGACAGTTTGAAGAAAAGTTTGCCGATATTAAAGAACAATTCGATATTGTATTTAAGGAACTTTTTGGTGGTGGTAAAGGTACACTGGAGCTTACGGAGGATGAGGATATCTTAGAAGCTGGAATCCGAATCATTGCACAACCTCCAGGAAAGAAGTTACAGAATATGATGCAGCTATCTGGTGGAGAAAAGGCACTCACCGCGATTTCTCTTTTATTTGCAATTCAGAACCTAAAACCGTCCCCATTTTGTCTGCTCGATGAGATTGAGGCAGCACTTGATGATTCCAATGTTAAACGATATGCTAACTATCTTCATAAACTTACGAAAGATACGCAGTTTATCATCATTACACATCGTAGAGGAACTATGGCAGCGGCTGATGTATTATATGGTATCACCATGCAAGAAAAAGGTGTTTCAACATTAGTAAGTGTGAGTCTTATTGAAGATAATTTAGACAGTTAGCATGCCACTTTGTTGTTGACAGAATTATAAAAAAGAAATATGATAAAGTAATTGTTGTTAAATACTTTTAAGTAGATAAATTTACATCAAGAAATGTTGATTAGAGGTGAATGTTTTGGGAGAAAAGAAAGGTTTTTTCAGCCGTTTGGCTTCTGGTTTGGCAAAGACCAGAGATAATGTAATTTCTAGTATTGAGTCAATTTTCACTGGTTCATCAAATATTGATGATGACTTCTATGAAGAGCTGGAAGAAACATTAATTATGGCAGATCTAGGGATTAATGCGACAACTGCTATTATTGAAAATCTTAAAAATAAGGTAAAAGAAAATAAAATAAAAGAACCAAGCGAATGTCGTGATCTATTAATGGCAAGTATGAGAGAACAGATGAGCTTACCAGAGAATTCTTACGAATTTGAAAATCGCAAATCTGTTGTACTGTTAATTGGTGTTAATGGTGTTGGTAAAACTACCAGTGTTGGAAAATTAGCAGGTCAATTAAAGGATGCTGGAAAAAAGGTTATGGTTGCAGCAGCAGATACATTCCGTGCAGCAGCAATAGAGCAATTAACGGAATGGGCTAACAGGGCTCATGTTGATATCATAGCGCAAAAAGAAGGATCCGATCCAGCCGCAGTAATCTATGATGCTGTGACTGCAGCAAAGTCTCGTAATGTAGATATTCTAATCTGTGATACAGCAGGTCGTTTACACAACAAGAAGAACTTAATGGAAGAACTTCGCAAGATTGATCGTGTAATTGAACGAGAATATCCAGGCGCTTTTCGTGAGACTCTTGTGGTTTTAGATGGAACAACAGGCCAGAATGCATTGGCTCAGGCAAAGCAATTCAATGAAGTTGCAGACATTACTGGTATTGTTCTTACCAAGTTAGATGGTACTGCTAAAGGTGGTATTGCAATTGCAATTCAATCTGAATTAAAGATACCGGTAAAATATATCGGTGTAGGTGAGCAGATTGATGATTTACAGAAGTTTAGTCCGGATGACTTCGTAAAAGCTTTATTCGCAGTAGATGATAAATAAGTTTATGAGTTAGAAAGATCGGAAGAGCG
>DPVV01000606.1 GCA_003526525.1 Lachnoclostridium phytofermentans
AAGATTATTCAAAAGATGAAATATTCCACTGGTGTTGTCTATCATCATTTCAAAGATAAACAAGAGATCTTAGATGCCATTGAAGTAGCGGAGACAGGATGGCTTCGTTCCCAAATCTTAGAATTATTAGATGATAAAAAAGATGTCATTACCAATATGAAGACAGTATTTCATCGGATACTTCTTTTAGCTTTTGAAGAGTCTGAAAAATACAATCTAATTGTACTTCATAAATACAGCAGACGAAAATCTGACAAACCAGAATGGATATCAAATATTAGTAGAAATTTAAAAGAAGGTATGGACGCTGGATTAATAAAGCCAATGGATTCTGATAAGGCTGCGTTTTCCATTTGGAGTTCATTTCTCGGTTTTAATCTTATGATATCGAGAGATACAGATTTAACTTTAGAACAGGCGCAAGAATTGTTTGATGTTCAGTTTAATATTATATTAGGGGGAATTCTTAATCATGAATAAAGTAAAAATTGTATATGCAACGAAAACCAGACATTCGAAAAAGATAGCCTTAGCTTTAGCGAAAGCGTTGAATGTTCAAGCAGAGGATGTAGTAAGTAAACCAAACCTTGGAACTGCTGACTTACTCTTTATTGTTGGCGGAATCTATGGAGGAACTAGTTTACCAGGTTTGATAGAATTTGCAGAGAACCTTAATAAAGAAAATATAAAAAAAGTAGTATTTATTACTTCCAGCGTAAAAAAGACACAAGGACAGGATGCTGTTAGAAAAATCTTAGAGGAAAAAGAAATTTCAGTAGTAGATGAAATACATTGTCAAGGAAGCTTTTTATTTATGAAATTCGGTCATCCAAATAACATCGATATTAGGGAAACTATTGAAGCATCCATGAAGATATTAACTTTGTAGTTTATTCTTATTGATTATATTGATGAGAGGTGGATATATGGTTACTATAATTGCAGACGAAGGAAAAAATCAAATTGGAATGGAGCTTTATCAAGGCTTAATATCCAAAGAGGTTAAAACAGAATATATTTTGCTGGATAATGTGGAGGTTAAGCCATGTGTTAGCTGTGGCGGGTGCACCTATAAGACATATGGTAAGTGTACAGTTCGTGATGACGGAGATTTCATTTATCCTAAAATCCTACGTTCTAATGTGTTAATATTTGTGTCACCAATTACGTTCGGCAGCTATTCTTTTAAGATAAAGCGGGTTTTTGACAAGATTGGTTTGATTATGGATCGTCATTATTTTGTAGAAAATAAAGAAATAGTGAAAGGAGGTAAACTTGGCAGTAAGTTTAAGTTTTTTGCTATTGGAGACAAAGAGAATTGTATTGAAGAAGAAATAATAGCATTTCAAAATCTCTTTCATGAGAATCTTATTATCACTAGAGGTATTGGAAAAGCTTATATTGCAGACAAAACGCTGAGTGAAGAAATGAGAAATCAAATTATTGAGGAGGTTAGAAGTGTATGAAAAATATACTTTTATTTCATGTCAGCCCTCGTCAGAAGGGAACGAGCTATGTGCTACTTCAAATGTGTATGGAATATCTGTCTGAAAAAGGTCATATTTGCGAATTAATGCACCTGTACCCCAATTTGAATAATCCTGAAAAAATAAGAGAAACTGTTAATCGCGCAGATACTTTAGTATTTAGTGGACCCTGCTATATTAATACTTATCCTGCTGACACGATCGCACTACTGGAAGATTTATCAGTACATAGGGAAGTTTTACATGGTCAATACATATATGGAATTATACAAGGTGGAATGCCATACCCACATACTCATGAAAGTGGATTATCCATGTTAGAGATGTTTTGTAAAAAATGTGATTTAGCTTATAAAGGTGGATTTGTAATGGGATTAGGAGCAATGCTTAATGGCCAGCCTATTAAAAAATTACCGAATTCAAAAAAGATAAATAGACAACTTCAGATTTTCTTTGAACATATTGATAAGGAAGAAGATTCACCAAGACAGGTTTATCAAGTAGCTCAATTTAAAGTACCAAGCCTTGTCTACCGAATTATGTCAAGCACGATGAATCGTAAAATTGATAATGATTTAACAAATCATGGTATTGATGTAAAACAAAGAAGTCCCTATTTCATATCTGAATGAATTTACTGCTCATAATTTCCTAAATATGTCGAAATAGAACATAATTGACAACTTCTTCGATAAGATTGATATATATTTAACAAAGCATTATAATGTTCTAATGTCAAATCTTTAGGAGGCTTAATTATGAAAGGTTATGGTGTGTTATCCATCAATAATGCAGGATGGATGGAAAAAGAGAGACCTACTTGCGGTGCTTTGGATGCAATTGTACAACCAATTGTAGTAGCACCTTGTTCATCGGATACCCATGTACTTCACGGAGGTTCAGGGGAAAAAACAAATTTAATCTTAGGTCATGAAGCGGTTGGTAAGGTAGTTGAAGTTGGAAGTTTGGTAAATAACTTTAAGGTTGGCGATACCGTTGTAGTACCATGCACCACTCCAAACTGGTTGGCTTTGGGCGTTCAAGGAGAATATAATGCGCATGATGAAGGCTTGATGAAGAGCTTTAAGTTCTTAGGTCAAAAAGATGGTACATTTGCGGAGTATTTTCATGTAAATCAAGCAGATGCTAATCTTGTACTACTTTCTAAGAATATAGCACCTGAAGCAGCAGTAATGACCGTTGATATGATGTCTACAGGATTTCATGGAGTAGAGAATGCTAACGTTAGTTTCGGTGATACCGTAGTAGTAATCGGTATAGGTCCGGTTGGTCTCATGGCGATTGCAGGTACTAAGCTTCGTGGTGCTGGTAGAATTATTGCAATTGGCACCCGTCCTAACTGTGTTGCAGTAGCGAAAGAATATGGGGCAACAGACATTATCAGCTATAAGGATGGCGATCTCGTTAAGCAAGTAATGGAATTAACAAAGACTGGAGCTGATTCTGTTATTATTGCAGGTGGTAATGCAGAGAGTTTCCGTCAAGCAGTTGAAATGACAAAACCAGGTGGTTATATCTCCAATGTTAACTTTTTTGACATAAAAGATGTTTTAGCTATGCCTGCATATTCATGGGGATTAGGTATGGCGAACAAAACTATCCGTGGTGGATTCTGCCCTGGAGGAGCATTGCGTATTCAGAAAATGCTTCAAATGATAGAATGCAACAGAATTGACACAACAAAGCTTATTACTCATCGTTTTAATGGTTTTGAAAAAATAGAAGATGCATTTCATATGATGGACACAAAGCCTCAAGATTTAATCAAACCAGTAGTTTTTATTGATTAGTAAATAAGTAAATTTTAATATACGTTATATGAATAGAAAGGCACTGAAATTCAGTGCCTTTTGTGACAGTATGAATATTTTATATATTCCTACGGAGTATATTCTTTATGCAATATAAAGAGATGAAAAAGTGATACTTAATTATTTAAAAACATCTACAAATAATGATATGTTCTCATAAACCAATAAATAGTGTTTATGAGGGCATTATTTTTTGATTACAACTATTATTTCAGAAAGATCGGAAGA
>DPVV01000544.1 GCA_003526525.1 Lachnoclostridium phytofermentans
CAGTTATTTAAATAAATACTAATTATTATAGGAGAATTTACTTTCGCTTAACATAACAAGGGAGCATGTTAGATTTTTAAGTAATACCAAATATCTTTTTGATTAAATAATAAATGAAATCTAGGAGAATTATGATGATTAAAAAAGCTACCCAAGAAGAGTTACATACATTAGCGCAATTGGCTATTTTATTATGGCCAGACCATACATTAGACGAGTTAGAGGATGAGTTTTTGGAGTATATTGAGAAGGAAGATGCTACTTTTTATATTGCATATAAAGATGATATATCGGTAGGGTTTGCACAATGCCAACTAAGATACGATTATGTGGAAGGTACCTCTAGTAGTCCAGTGGGATATTTGGAGGGAATCTTTATCAAAGAAGAGTATAGAAATCAAGGGTATGCTAGTAGGCTTTTAAAAGAATGTGAGAACTGGGCTAAAACTCTGGGATGTGGGGAATTTGCAAGTGACTGTGAACTTAGTAATCAGGATAGCTTAGTATTTCATTTAACAGTTGGGTTTGAAGAAGCAAATAGAATCATTTGTTTCACAAAAAAGCTGTAGAGTTAGCTTAAAGTAACAAAAGGTTAGAGAACCAACAGCTACATCCATACTAAAAAACTAATATTTTGCTTTACTTGCATGGAAAGTGAAGATATAAATCGTTATATTAGTGAAAGGAGGGAAAGCATGATAAACACTATAGATCAAATCGATGCTGTGATAGAAAAATATTCTGATATGATCATAAGAATTGCTTATCAGAATTTAAAGAATCAGGCTGATGCTGAAGACGTAGCTCAAGAAGTTTTTTTAAAACTGATGAGAGAAGAGGAATTTAAAGACGGAGGAATACTATGCTCTTGCAAGCGTATTGATAGAGAAGGTTTATCAAGGACAAAGTCAGGTAGATGATATTATCGTGATAAAACACTAGAGAACAATAAATAAGAATATAATCTTTGAACAATAATAATGAATTTACACTTAAAATAGCGAGTAAAACACTGAGTAATGATACTATATTTCAATGTTTTATAGGTTTTAAGATTTTAAGTGAGTAAATTCATTATTATTGACTTAATTAATACCATATAGTACTATATTATATAGAACGGAGATGAGGACAATAAGAAAAACTGATGGCGGTTTTTTAATATCACAGATGAAGCAAGTTGGCAGTAGAATCTTCGAAAAACTACTAGAAGATGCGTGTGTGGATGCTTTTAACGGTGCGCAGGGACGAATTCTTTATGTGCTGTGGCAGTCAGATAATATTCCAATTGTAGAACTTGCTCGAAAAACAGGGCTTGCGAAGACAACTCTTACTAGTATGCTTGACCGTATGGAAAATGCCGGACTTGTCACCCGTGTATTTGATAAATGCGACCGTCGGCAGATACGCATTACCATAACCGAAAATGCTCGAGTATTAAGTGATGAGTACGAAAAGGTATCGATGAAGATGAACGAAATTTATTATGCTGGTTTTACAGACGAGGAGATCATAGCCTTTGAAAACACTCTGCGGAGAGTGCTCGATAATCTAAATGAGAGGGAGCGAACAACATGACGGAACAAATTAAAAATGAAATTAATTTATTAGTTGAAAATGCAAAAGTAGCATATGTTTCATCCGTTGACGGGAATGGATATCCCAGTATAAAAGCCATGCTTTCATTACAATATGATGATTTATTTACACATTACTTCTCTACCAATTTATCCTCGCGCCGTACACAACAGTTTTTGCAAAACTCGAAGGCATGCGTGTATTTCTGTGACGAAAATCAATTTATGGGACTGATGCTAGTAGGAGATATACAGGTAATGACAGACCGTGAACATAAGACTATGCTATGGCGTGAGGGGTTTGAGATTTATTATCCGGAAGGCATAGATACGAAAGATTATTGTGTGTACAAATTTACTGCGCATAAAGCGAACTATTATCATGGACTCGCTAATTATGATTTTATTAAGGAGGACTTTGAGAATGCCTAAATATGAAGATAAAGATCCCGCATTTTTTACGCAGCAAGTTATGCTTATAGGAACTTATGATCCAGATGGTAAGGAGCGGTTTTGTCCTATCTCATGGGTAAGTTACACATGGGGACCTCCACCTTGCTTGGTAGTGAGTATTTGGGGCGTAAAAAAAACCAAGGATAACATCGCGCGGTCTGGCCTATTTTCTGCAACCGTTCTAACACCTGACCTTTTGCCGCTTGCCGAACAGTTTAATCGTGGTACATATAAAAAGGATTTGTTTGAAAATATGGAATACAGTACACAGCGTGGAGTGGAACTTGATGTACCTTTGCTTTCAGATGACAAGTATAGCTTTGAGTGTAAGGTTTTAACAACAACAGAGGTTGGCGAAACTATATCTTATTTTGGTGAAATCGTCAATGTCAATATGTCGGACGATATCAGAAATATGGACATTTTTGATCTGCGCAAAATTAATCCAGTTGTATATTCACCAAATAATTATTTTACGATAGGCGAACACCTTGGTAAGATAGGTGACTTTTCGTAACTAATAATTGAATGAGGCTGATACATAATGCCACGTAGTGGCAATGAGGCAATGAAACGGCGAAACAAAAAAGAAAGAAGAAATTAAAGCAAAGATTAGGTATCGCCTGTGCTGTATTAGGTTTGATAGTAAGTGTCTTAATCTTCACACCGCTTGGAAAAGTAATTCTTAGTAATTTCGTTGGAGAATATCTATATACTAAATTTTCATATGATGGTCCTGGAGATAATTTAGGAAATTATCAAGGTGATGGTGAGAAGGAAGTAATTAATCACCAGACAGATGCTAAGAAAAAGAACAAGGATATCATAAACATACTATTAATTGGACTGGAAGAAATGAATCATGCTAGGAATACAGATACCATGATTGTGGCCTCTATAAATACAAAGGATAATACTTTAAAGCTCCTTTCTATCATGAGAGATTTGTACATTGATATTAAGGGTCATGACAAAGATAGATTAAATTCCGTTTATGCAAAAGGTGGAATACAATTATTATATGATACGATATATTCAAATTTTGGAATATCTTTAGATGGATATTTGCTTGTGAATTTTGAGGAATTTGAGCAAATTGTTGACTTATTAGGGGGAGTTAATGTAACTCTTACGAAAAAGGAAGCGGAGTATTTGAATGTTCACAATTATATTTCGAAGCCAGTTAATAGAAATGTTGTAGAAGGGGAACAGTTGATGAATGGTAACCAAGTCTTAGGATACTGTAGAGTTAGAAGAGTTTCCACTGGAACCGAAAGTAATGATTTTGGCAGAACTCAAAGACAGCGAAAAGTATTACAAAGCATAATAAATAAATTAAAATCGAAAAATATGATAAGCCTAGCATTAAAATTAGATGAAATATTGTCTACAGTATATATAACAACAGACATAGTAAAAAGCGATTTTAAAGAGTAGCTAACCATCGGGATGGACTTAAACCTGGATAATATAGAAACTTTAAGAATACCATTAGATGGGAATTATAGAGATTTAAAAGTACCAAGTGGGAAAAATTATAAATCTGTTTTAGAAATCAAAGATTTAGAAGAAACGAAAGAAATTATTAATTCTTTTCTTAAACCAAGTGATAAAAAGCAATAAAAATAAATGCTATTTGCTAATATCATGCGAGGTATAAGTAGAATAAATTGATAATAAAACTGAATTAATTAAGAGAGAGGGTGAAAGCATCCATTGCTTTCACCCTCTTAATAATTATGTTAATTTTGCGATTGGTCTATTTCTTAGGAACAACTCTTACCCATGTTTCTTCATAGCACTTTCCGTTAGAATCAGAATAATACATTTCAAAATCATAGCCCTCAACGATCTCATAGTTTGCTGTTGGTAACCAATCAGTGTAAACACGAGAGATTAGACTTTGAATCGCATTTGAAGTGTCCTCAATATCATGAGGTTCATTCACAAATATCGCCCAGGTGGCTTTTGGTATATCAACTACTGTATAATCTGCTGTGTTGCTCAGCGGTGTTTTCATTACACATAACATATACGGAAAAGTAGTTCCTTCCATTTTACGGTAACAACACACTGCATTTACTATACTCGGATATCCAGCAGATTTTATAAGATTGTCGAATGCACCATTCTTCATGTTCTTAAGCCAAAATTCAGGGATTTCTTTTAAGTTTTCACCTTCTTTCGTATCGAAAATTCCCTCAATACCATAAACTTGAAATGCTTCTTTTTCTACAATTTTATAATTCATTTCACTTACTCCTTTTACAGAAATTTGAAAGGAAATGCGCGGAAATGCTTTTATATTTGCTCCCATGCTGCGCGCCGCGGTAGGAGTAACGCCATGTAAAGTTTGAAACGCTCTGGTAAATGCTTCGGGAGATTCATAACCAAAATTTAATGCTAAGTCTATGATTTTTACATCGCTATTTTGTAGCTCAAAAGCTGCCATCGTCATTTTTCTTCTACGGATGTATTCAGATAACGTAATATCGGTCATAAACGTGAACATTCTTTGAAAGTGATACACAGAGCAACAAGCAACTTGTGCGATTTTTTCATAATCCGTCTTCCCTTGCAAACTATTTTCGATATAGTCCATAGCACGATTCATGTCATCAAGCCATTTCATATGCAAACCTCCTTTCTGTAAAAATGATAACACAGCTGAATATCAATTA
Source organism: Lachnoclostridium phytofermentans (assembly GCA_003526525.1). Lineage (GTDB taxonomy): Bacteria > Bacillota > Clostridia > Lachnospirales > Lachnospiraceae > Lachnoclostridium. The sequence continues at coordinate 4,712 of DPVV01000544.1, forward strand.
CCTTGCAATAATTGCAAATAAAAATCAGATTAGCAAGATCAATTAAACTTCTTTGTCTTTTGAGATTTCATATTACCATATTTCTCGACGATTTTCCACTTTACATTTACAATTTGCTAAGGATAGACATATGCATACAATGACGAGCTTTTTTGAAGTAACTGTGAACTATAAAATGGAAATTA
>DPVV01000545.1 GCA_003526525.1 Lachnoclostridium phytofermentans
AGTTTTAGAATTTCTTAGGCGACGTCTTTTGTCACCTTGAAATTCTCTTCACACTGTCTTAGGTACGTGTTATGTCACATACCGTAAATGACAAGGTGCACTTCGAATACTCCACAACCGCATTCATCGCGGCTTCTACCTCAGATACTGTTCCTGTAAATACCAAGGTACCACTGGCATAATCAACATTTTGCAGTGTAACCCCCGATGCCTTCAAAGCTAAATCAGCTCCAATAATTACGGTCTCCGCAGGACTCATGGTTAAAATTCCAATAGCGGCCTTCATCCTCTCGTTTTCCTTTTGAAAACATAATTTTTCCATTAGAAGTGGGTCTGGTGCAGCTATTATGTGAGCCAGAGATATCTGCTTACCAGGAACTAATTCCTGTACAATACGAAGTTTATCTTCGGTTGTCATTGAATCATAAATTCTCATAGTTTCCTCTCCTTCTGCCGCGAACGGCATTTCCATTGGTATCCATCCTGAATATGTCTATCCACCAATTTTCACTAGTAATCCAGAGTGTTTTTCCGCAACTCTTTTTAAATGTTCCATTTCTTCAATCCTTGGTGGCATAATTCCCATGAGTGCATACTCACGATTTAACCCTTCGTATTTGTCTTGCCCCAAACGGTGATATGGTAACAGGTTCATTTCTTTAACACCTGGTAAACTTCCAGCAAAATCAGCTATCGCTGCAATTTCAGATTCAGTTTGATTAAATGTTGGTATGACTGGAACTCTAATAATTAGCTCGGTTTCTCCGGAAGCTGCAATTTTTCTAGCATTTTCAAGAACTAGTTCATTGCTTTGTCCGGTAAATAATCGATGCTTCTCTGCGTTTACATGTTTAATATCCATAAGATATTGATCAAGAACTGGTAAAATCCTCTCAATCACTTTATAGTCTGCAAAAGCAGTACTCTCCATTGCCGTATGTAGACCTTCTTCCTTGCAGGCATGTAATAGGTGATACGTAAATTCCGGTTGACATAAAGCCTCACCACCTGAAAGAGTAACACCTCCGCCAGACCTTTGATAGTAGCTACGGTCTTTTAAAACTTCCTCTAAAACTTCAGAAACGGTAACATCCGTACCGATTATTTTATCTTTACCTTGAACCTTCATCGTCTGAATCTGATGTTCCTGAGACTCTGGATTACAGCACCAACGGCATCGAAACGCACAGCCTTTCAGAAATACAATAGTGCGAATTCCATTTCCATCATGAATAGAATAACGTTGAATATCAAATATTCTACCTTTTACATTTAAGTCATCCATCTTAACTCCGTTCCGTTCTTACACTTTTTGTATCAAGAAATACTGCCAGTTTCACTTCCTATCGATTCGATTTACCTGTACCTATTTTAGAACCCTTGTGTAGTTCGATTAATAATATCATCCTGTAAAGACCTAGATAATGTAGTGAATAAGGCGCTATAACCAGCAACACGTACTACCAAATGTTTATAGTTTTCTGGATGCTTTTGTGCGTCCAATAAAGTTTCTCTGCTTACTACATTAAACTGTACATGCATACCCTTTTGATCAAAGAAGGCACGGATTAATGCTACGAATTTCTCTAATCCACCACGGCCCTGTAACGCAGATGGGTGGAATTTTTGATTGTATAAGGTTCCATTCGTCGCATCCATATGGTCAAGGCGTGCCACGGAATTGGCTGCTGCTGTTGGACCTTTGGTATCACGTCCCGGCGCTGGTCCAACACCATCTGCAATTGGGGTATTTGCAAGTCTTCCATCTGGGGTAGCCCCTGTTTGTTCACCTAACGGAACATTTGCGGAAACTGGATATAAGCCAGCTTGGAATACACCGCCTCTAGGATTTTTATATTTCTGTAATGGCTTTGTATAGGTATAAGCAATCTCCCTGGCAAATTCATCAATCTCTAGAATATCATTACCGTACTTTGGTAACACTTCAATCATCTGTAGAATCTCTTGATATCTTGACTGATTACTTGAGTTACCCACAGGTGTTATACTCTGTGTACTTTCTTTTTTTGCCTCAAGGACTGTCTTTAGAATTTGTTCTATTTCTTTTTCGGAAGGTTCTTTTCCGTGTTCTCTCAATTCTTTTACAATCTGTACTGTAATTTGCTGCGCTAACTTAATATCAATCGGTTGATACGAAATTTCATTACTGAAATTTTTCTTTGTTCCCATGCCGAAATTATGTAGAAGTGCTTCTTTTAATTCGGTAATGGAAACCTTGCCTTCTTCATATACAAGTTTCTTAATCGCATATAAGGAATCTGTCATATTGGCAATACCAAACCCTTGTGGTCCGGTAAAGTTGTATTTTGCACCACCCTCTTGAACACATAATCCACGTCCGATACAATCTTCCACCATAGAGGATTCAAATGGCAATGGACAAAGTTTTGCATGAGCCATATCAATAGAATTATCCGCATTGACAAGTAAAGAAATAAAGTATTCCATCTGGGTTTTATAAGCTTCATAAAAGGCATCAAATGTAGTGAGATTTTCAATCGAACCAGTTGGAGCACCAACTAATTTTCCATTTTCATACCCACCGGAAAATACCATCTCTAATGGACGGCACATATTAAAGAATGCTGCATCATGCCATCCGTCGGTCTTTCCAGGTACCTGAGGTTCCACACAACCGATAATGTTATAACTTCTTGCTTCCTCTATCGTCGCACCCTTGTTCATCATTGCCGGGATAATTACCTCATCGTTATAATAAGCAGGTAAACCAATACCCGTTCTGGTAACTTCCGCAGCTTTTATTAATAAATCATGAGGAGAACCATTCCATACTCGAATGCTTAGGGAAGGCTGTGGAAGCATTGTGTGCATTGATGCTTCTAATATCATAAAACTAAGTTCATTCGTGGCATCTCTGCCGTTACTGTCCTGTCCGCCAACAATCATATTCTGGAACATTCCATATCCTGCAAAGCCTTCCGCAGAAGCGGCATCACGACACTTGTTAATATCATTTAATTTCACAAAGATACAGTCAATGATTTCTTGAGCCTCTTCACCAGTGATTCTACCTGCTTCACGATCTGCTTTATAATATGGATATAAATATTGGTCAAACCTTCCCGGAGAGATCGAATGTCCGCTTGATTCAATCTGTAATAATAGTTGTACAAACCAAAATGCCTGACATGCTTCATAGAACGTGGTCGCACCCTTAGCCGGAACTCTCTCACAATTTCTTGCAATCGTTAAAAGTTCTTGTTTTCTCTTCTCATCCTGGCAAGTTAGTGCTAGTCTTTTTGCTTCCGCTGCATATCGTTTCGCATACAGAATAGCTGAATCACAGCTTCTAATTACAGCGTCATAGAAATTAAGGCGACTTGCGTAATCTGCATCACCTAGGTGTAATTCCTTTTTCCTGCTTAAAACTTCTTCTTTAATTCCTTCGTAACCAATAGCGATTACCTTATCATACTGCACAGTAATATGCCCTACACCATTATAAAAATAGTTACCTGGTGTAAATACATTGTGCTCCATCGCAAGTTTCGTTTCCGGAGCCATATAATAATCTGCTAATTCACTTGTTGTTTTGCCCTTCCAATAGCTATGTACTTCTCTTAACTCTTTTTTTGCTTCTTCTGAAATATAAAACGGATCGGCTGTTCTAGTCGCTACGGTATCAAGTTCAGCGATTAACCAATCAAAAGAGAACTCAGGAAAGGTTTGACATCCTCTTTCTGCAACAGTCGCGCTTCCTACTATTAATTCGTTCTCTCGAATTACTACTTGAAGATTCTTTACTATATGTTCAAAAGCCTTGGAGCGTCTACTGATGATAGGCTCTCCTTCCGTCTGCTGATACGATTCCGTGATTAAAACTGCACGTTTTGATTCAATCTCTGGCATTTTCTCGTATAACGCATCCATTAGTTTTTGTATACGAGGTGATTTTTCATATCCTTTTTTGGTTTCAGCCATCATACCAACCTCCTTACTTGTGGTTTTGTGTCATTTTACCGTAATTATATCATTGGTGTAATTATAAGTCAATACAATACCACATGTTAAATGTTTATTTATGTGGTATTGCATTTATTACATTGTAACAATGTTGACTTTATATTAATTCAATTTTATGTATAGGATATAACCTGAATTTTCCCAATTGACGAAATGCAAAAAAGCTGAAGCTCATTACAGAGTTCAGCCTTTTATTTATATTATTATTTATGTTGATAAAATATTTTATAATCGGATTATCAGCTCTATGAATATATATTAGATAAGGGCGTTGACTCATAGATGATAACATCTTTGGATCACCGCCCCTTCTGGTTTAGTTTTTTTTCTCTAGCTTAAACTGATCAATCAAACTGTCCAGACTCTCACACTGTGCAAACAGCTCTTCACTAATCGCAGAACTCTCTTCTGCTGTAGCAGAGGTAGACTGGATTACAGAGGATATCTGCTCAATGGCAGACTGTATTTCATTCATAGTAACTGATTGTTTTTGTGAAGATTCCACCTGTTCATGAATGGAACTAATGATTTCGTCCAAGTTTGACAGTACGTCATTTAAGGATTCTGAAGTTTCTTTCACGGTACGGCTTCCGGATTCCACCTCATGAACCGTACTCTCTATCAACATTCTGGTAGTTTGAGCTGCCCGTGCACTTTCGCTCGCCAATTTTCCGATTTCGGCAGCAACTACAGCGAAGCCTCTTCCAGCTTCACCAGCTCTTGCGGCTTCAATAGATGCATTTAGGGAAAGCAGGTTGGTCTGTGAAGCAATCCCATCTATGGTATTGATAATAACTTCAATCTGAGCGGATAAGCCGCTTATCTTTTCCATAGAGATTACCATGTTTTCCATATAAGATTTGCTCTGATCAGCCTTAGTGTTGATTATCTTTGCATTACTTTCTGCAACTTCGGCTTTTTGGGCATCTTTGGTAGTCTGCTCGGTAACATCCTCAATTGTAGCAGTAAGTTCTTCTATGGAACTGGCCTGTTCGGTAGCACCTTCTGCCAAGTTCTGGGCCCCCTGAGACATATTAAGCGCACCAGAATTAACTTGTGCGGAAGCATCTCTGATTTGACTAAGGGATTCGCTTAAGGTAGCCTTAATACTACGCATAGCTAAGAGAATAGGTAAATAATCACCGATATACAGATCAGTGTTTTGGGATTTTATTGCAAAATTACCATTGCCCATTTCTACTAAACAATATTCAATATCAGGAATAATGCGCTGAATCATAACTACCATCTTCTTCAGGTTGGTAGCAAGAGAACCCAGTTCATCTTTCGATTCATAGGTAATGTCTACCTTTAAGTCCCCTTCTGCTATACTTTTAGTAACGTTTTCTAATTCCAAAATAGGAGTGGTAAGCTGCTTGGTCAGAAGTTTCCCTATGGTGAGTGCAATTAAGATAGCAGCAACAGAAGTAAGAAACGCAATTATTATTATAATAACTTTTATGATATTTGCCTGATTATAAGTAGAGCTTACGTCTTCTTCAGCATAGTCGCCAATTTTACTTAGTATATTCAATACTTCATTGGCTTTCACGGAGTAATCTTCATTAAAACTTCTAAAAGCCTGTTCAAAATCTCCAGCATCTACATATTCCAGAACTCTGGTTCGCGCTTCCTTATTGGCTTCCATAGCAGTATTGAGTTCTGTCAAAAGATCTTTGTCAGCAAAATTTTTGTTGAGAAAATCCAATTGCACTTCCTGATCTGCCATGTTTTTATCAATTTCTTCTCTAAGCTGGGAAATTTTATTTGGATCATCTGAAAGATTAGTGATCCAGAGAATGTTTTTCATGACACTATGCACATCTCTGCGATACTGATATTGGGCGAGGTTATTTCGATAAGGCGTTTTATAAAAGTAATTTAAATTATTACCTATCAGAAATAACCCAAAAATGGAAACAAGGATGGTTAAAGTAAAACAAGCAATAACAATATTAAAAGAAGTGGTTAATTTTTTACCGATTTTGTAATTCAATAACTTTTTTTTCATAGGTTATCTCCTCTGTTGTAAATTTGCAAACGTCCCTAATGATAGCATAGTAATTAATATACTGTCAATAAATATATTTTCTGGGTTTTTCTGTATTTCTCAAAGCAGGCGCTTACCATTCTGGTTATGCAAATAAAGCAGGTCTTCTGGACCTGCTTTTGTCAATTAAAGATAAAAAAGGAAGCTTTCTTATTGATTTCTTA
>DPVV01000514.1:0-1106 GCA_003526525.1 Lachnoclostridium phytofermentans
AAATACTCAAGCAGGATATCAGTATTTCCTTCTTCTATGTTATTTACTTCTTGAATGGAAATAGAAAACTTATTTTTCTGAATTTCATTTTTTACCTTCTCACACTGCGTACAGGAAAAGGTGGTGAAAAGTATATAGGAATCCTCATTTGGTAACATTTCTTCTATAGAGTTTCCTATATCAGAAGTACTGTCGCTGTTATTGTAATTGTTACCTTCGATAATTTTGTCCTTATATTTATTACCATCAGCCTTATCAAAGTTATTACTGCCACTGTAGTTGTTACCATCGATTTCATCAGAGCTATTACTACCACCGTAGCTAGTATTGTCACCTAACCCATCTTCCAATGACAAATACTTATCTTTCACAAGATTAAAAATTTCTGTTTCTATCTCCTCATAACCCGAAACCAACTGATCTCCTATAATCATCACCGGACAGGAAACTTTAGTCTTACCTAAGGAAAACTCCTCTAGTATGGAGAGATATTTTTCTCTTCCTTGTGTCTGCATCGTACTGTAAATCTGAAACTCATAGGGATACTCCTCTTTATGAGGTAGTAATTGCTGTTTCACGATATCGATAAAATACTCTTCTTCATGGCATGATTCGCAAGGGTTGTCATGAAAAAAATATATCATAACAACCTCTTTCGCTTCCACTCCCCTTGGAATCATACATACAAATAGCAAACAAAAGAATAAGAAAGTTTTTAATCTCATAGGCTATTAGTCTTCCATTTCTACTTCTAAAACATAGTCGATATTGTCTGGTAAAAGAGGATTCGGTCCTAAATTCGCAAATACGATATCAGGATAATCACTATGTACCCAGCTAGTTGAGATTGGAATCTCATATCCTGAAGCTAATGCTCTGATTTTCTTCACTTTATTTTTCTCTAATCCCATCAAAGGTACCGGTCCGATGGTATTTTCAAACATATGGAAATAATATTTGTTTCCCTTTCTAGTGACACGTCCATAATCTGGTTTTGGTACATTTGCAATGCCGCATCCATAGATGCTATCATGGTTACGTTTCATCCATTTACCAATCTGAGATAGGATTTCTACGGATTCTTCTGGGATATTTCCATAGACATC
>DPVV01000514.1:1313-2317 GCA_003526525.1 Lachnoclostridium phytofermentans
GGTCCTACATTAAGTAGCATGTTACCACCTTTTGACACACATTCTACAAGTTTCTTAATCAACATAGGTGCTGGTTTAAAGAACTTATCTGTTCCATGGTATCCCCAGTTGTTGTTCATGGTAATACATGCTTCCCATACCAATGGATCACCGTTCACATCTTTTACTCCTTCTGGCGGAATAATTTGCTCTGGACTTACAAAGTCACCATGATATGGAGTTGGGTTACCTTCCGCTAAGGACCCTTTGCCTTCCCCACTTGCTTCAAGACGATTATCAATAATTACTTGTGGTTGAAGAGTTCTAACCATATTCATGAGTTTTGTTGCACCCCATTTTTCCCCTCGCATATCATCATAGGAGAAATCAAACCACAGAACGTCCAGTTTTCCATAATTCGTGCAAATCTCTTCTACTTGTTTATGAAAATACTCAACGTAACGGCTAAAATCACGATTCTCATTACCACAATTCTTATCATTTCTCATTGGATGAATTCGGTCGCCGTAATGCGGATAGTCTTCATGATACCAATCTAGTAATGTAAAATAGAGTCCAACTTTTAAGCCTTCTGCACGTACCGCATCCACATATTCCTTCACAAGATCTCTTCCTGCTTTTGTATTTGTTGCTTTATATTCTGTATATTTACTGTCAAACAAACAGAATCCATCATGGTGTTTTGCTGTAAGGACAACATATTTCATTCCTGCATCTTTCGCAAGCTTTGCCCATTTTTTAGGATCATAATCTCTTGCATCAAATTCGTCAAAATACTTCTGATATTCCTCAATTGACATCTCTTCCGTACTTCGAATCCACTCTCCTCGTGCTGGAATTGAGTATAAGCCCCAATGAATAAACATTCCAAATCTAGCGTCCTGATACCATTCCATTCTCTTGTTATAATCATCTCTATTAAACTGATACATGTTTTTCCCTCTTTTCCGTTTTTTGTACAACATAAGTTTGTGGTTGCAGCACAGACACAAACTTGCTGAGTG
>DPVV01000514.1:2509-2890 GCA_003526525.1 Lachnoclostridium phytofermentans
AACTTGCTGAGTGAAAGATTTATCATAAACCTTTAACCAAACCTTTCAATCCTTTCAAATCTTTCAAATCTTTCAATCCTTTCAAGCCATCAAACCTTTCAAGCCTTTCAGAACTTTCAATCCTTTAAATCATCCTTTCACAGCTCCAATCATAACCCCTTTTACAAAGTGCTTCTGCACAAATGGGTAAATACATAACACCGGAACTGAGGCAACTACAATTGTAGAATACTTTAATAAATCCGTCAGACCACGCTGGGCAGCTAAAGCTGAGGCGTCACTAATCATCGTATAATCAATCTTATTTAATATTAAGATGTCACGTAAAACAATCTGTAAAGGTACCAGAGCCTGATCCTTCAAATAAATCATAGCATCAAA
>DPVV01000515.1 GCA_003526525.1 Lachnoclostridium phytofermentans
TTCCGATCTTTCAAAACTATTCCAATTTGTTGTCCACTTTATCATTCTATCATTAACGTTTTTTGTATACATTTCGCATATGCCACCCAAGCGATCTAAAGCAAATCTTCCAATACCCTTTTCTCCTGACTTAATACGATCTTTCCCGGATATGTATTCATCACGCTTATTTGCTGTTCCAATCATCATCCAATTATCTTCAATGACCGATTTCGTCATTCCAGTACCATCATCAATGATAAACAAAGCTCCCTCTGTTGTATCAAAATATACATAGCATAATGTAGCATCAGCATCATATGTATTTTTGATTAACTCTATTAATGCACCTTCTACTTTTGAAACACTTTCTCGACCAAGTAAGATAGTTGCTCTTGATGATATTTTATACTTCATTTTTGCCATTGATTTTTACCTCCAAACTAAAATTTATATTCCATAATATCTCTAGAAGTAATTCTCAAAGAATTTCCACTTATGTGAATTCCTACTGCTTTAACATATCCCATAAACTCATCACTTTTTAAAATATTAACTGCATCTTCCAATGACATTTCTTCTGTCTTTGTAGCAATATACATTCCTGCATATGGGATACACTCTCTATTTAAACTGTAGACATTGACTTCCTCCGTAATAACGGTCGATACTAACAATTTCTCTGAATCCAATCCAACTAACGCTTGCGATCTGCCATATTCAAACCATTTTGCATTTTTATCTTTCTTTCGTTTATCTAATTTCTTCCTATTTATATTTAAAAACAATGCAGCTCCTGGAAAACGCATTTCGAATTCCATTATTGAATATTTATTTAAATTCCCGTTATCATAATAATAGGGAAAAATAATCATCTCTTTCTTATTATATTTGCGTGACCTTGGAGTTGCTGTTTCTCGTATTACCCCCCGTTCAATACGATAATTGTTGCAAACAATATAATCATTTTCTTCCTTCCATTCCTTAATTACATAAGCCTCATTAAGAAGAGTAGCAACAACATGCGAAACTTGAAAATAGTCCCCAAATTGTCTTGTACCTAAATTCTGGGCATTTGTGAAAAACCATTTATCAGCCAAATTATTAACATTTATTTTTAAAGAAATATTGCTTGTTGCATCAATGTAACTCAATTGATTGTCTTTTTTATTATTTTCTAAGACCATAATCGCTGATTTTACTAAAGCATTATTAAATATTTTTTCTTCAGTATAATCAATGATTCTCGTAACAAAACTTTTCATCATATTTCTCAAGTTTTCTCCAAAAACAGTCTTGAAAATACTACTTGGAATTAAATAAGCCATTTTCCCATTGTTTTCGAGACTTAACAAACTTTTTTCAATAAATGCATAACAATAATCAAATTTTCCTTCTTTACATGTTATAAAGTTTTCCTTAACATACATTCTATCAGTTTCTTCTATATCACTATATGTTAGGTATGGTGGATTTCCAACTATATAATCAAAATTTATATCCATATCCCATTTCAGATAGTCTACATTAAAAATATTCCATTTAACACCATCTATTTTCTCTAATTCAGAGATTTGGTTTAAGTTTTCAAGACATTTACTAAAATGTTTTTTATCTATTTCAATACCGTAAATATCTTGTTCTAGTCCCATTTTGATTTTTGAGTCAATTAATCCATTTCTTCTACAATCCAAAATGTACCGGCGTACAATACTTACTAGGATATTTCCATCTCCACAAGAATTTTCAAGTATCCTTTTTCCATATAAATGCTCTATGTAACCAGCACTATCTAACAACTTTTCTACATAATTCTCAGGTGTGAACACTTGACACTTCTCATTCATAATTTACATATAATCCAATTATCCTCTTATAAGATGGTTGGATTATTTTCCTTTCTCTTAAACTCTCTGTTATAAAATACGATTATTTTCATCTAGCTTAATTAATGATACTTTGTCCAATAATTTTAGACATCTAACTAGCATCATATCTTTTGACTACTCTAACTACTTCTTATTTATTCATCATATCCTGTCTTAAAATCCATTCTTATAATGCAATCTTGCCTCTTGATATCCATATATACAATTCAAATAATTTGAATTTACAAAATCGTAAAAAATACAACTGATGAGAACAATCCCTAATCAGTTGTATTTTATTGTGTAATACTGCTTATATCTTACACATGCTCAGCGCTTAATTTTGTTTTCAGATACATATGTTTTATTTTATGCCTTAATGCACGAATTTTATGTATTGTTTTACTTTACTTGTGACTTCAAAAAAATTAGAAAGCAAAATAGAATCAATACTAACACAGAAAACCAGATTTTTCATTTATATAATCAAATTTAATTATCTTTGATAAACCTATTTTAAAGTTAAAGCATTACTATAATTAATATCTAAGTGATAATCTGGATGATTATCTGGATATCACAATAAAATAAACTATCCATTAATTTTACTCCGATATTCAACCACTTGTTAATACTATCAAGGCAATTTATTACTATTATAACCTATAAATACTATTATTGCCATTGAATTTTTATTTTCACCCCCCTA
>DPVV01000516.1:0-986 GCA_003526525.1 Lachnoclostridium phytofermentans
ATTTAGCCATTTATAAGAGAGGTGTGTTACATGGAAAAAGTTCCATTAGATGAATATGGAGAAGGGAATTGTTGCCCTAACTGCGAAAGTATGAAAGTGTCTGTGCTTTATCAATTTCCTTTATCAGTTGAAAAAGATTTGAATACCAATAGAGAAATATTGAGAGATTTGGATGGAAATAAAATAATAAAACCTAGTAATAGAATGCTAGCTAATAGATATAAAGTTAGTCAAAATGATGCACAGTTATGGGTATACGAATGCAGAAAGTGTGGTTGGAAAAGCAATCCGTTTGTGCCGTAAACTAGAAGTTATAAATTTTAATTTAAAGGAGTGTTGTTATTGACTAAGAAAGAAATAGGAAGTGCGCTAGAAGCATTTTATAGTGATTGTGAAAGTGAGTTTTGTTCACAGTGTAATTATGGTTTCTTATGTGCAAAATATGAAGATTGTGTACCTAGAGCAACACATGATTATATAAAGAAACTAGAAAAAAGAAATTGCTCTGTTAGTCGTATTGTAAAACGTGGAAATTATTATTGTCCTAATTGCGGTACTCAAATGGAATCAAGTGGTTATTGTATAAAATGCGGACAGTTATTGTATTAAAATTAAATTACAAGGAGGAAATAGTTATGGATATAGCAACAGCGTTAAGATATATGAAAGTAGAAAAAGCAATTGAGCTAGAAAGCAGAAGATTTTTCACAAATGCAGATGAAACTATAAATACAATATCAATTCATGCAATGAGAAAGCAGATACCGGTTAAGCCAAAAGTAATGCAGAGAAAATCAGAAAACGAAAAACTTTGGTGGTATTGTGGCTCGTGTGGTGCAAGTAGAATTACAGGAAGCAGAAGCAATTATTGTTCATATTGCGGGCAAAGAGTAGATTGGTCTGAACATCTTGAAAACTCGAATCACTTAGTTCCAAGCGACATTATGATTCATGCAAAGATGGAATTTCCAGAGCTACAAGAATAG
>DPVV01000516.1:1060-1693 GCA_003526525.1 Lachnoclostridium phytofermentans
ATTTCAGGAGGAAGCGGATGTCAAAGAGAACATTGCAAAACTGTGGAATCATTAAAAAAGAATTGCATAATGGAAATGGTGTACAAGAGCAGAGAAATGGTAAATGTTTAGGATATTGTAATTCTGATACCGATGATGAGCCAATAGAACCTTGTAAGAATTGCAAATTACAGGAAAGCTATTATGAAGACATGGAAATGCAAGATGAATATATGCGGAGTGGATACTAAACTAAACTTTGAGAGCTTAAAGCGGAAAGGGGCTTGAATTGGATATATGCCAAAAATGATAGAAGGAATTATACACGATACAGGACTACCAATAGACGGTCACACATTACTATTAAGTTTATGGGATTGGGATAATTATGAATCGTACCATTTGTCTGGATGGGGTGAAGAAGCTGAAGAAGCAGTCATGGAGACTATGCATCAAGAGACTGAGGGATACAATCACATTCCATTAGATGAATTTAAACGTATTTGGATAGCAGATAAATATGAACCAGATGGAGTTTACTGTATTCCAATAGATAAAGTAAAAGTGGTGCAAGTAATGTGTGAAGAACATGAGTTTAACTAAACTAAATTTATCGGAGGTGAAAAATGAAAGACTATGACTTTGTTACATGTT
>DPVV01000516.1:2053-4174 GCA_003526525.1 Lachnoclostridium phytofermentans
ACCAGAAGAGGATTAAACTAGGATTTTGCGAAGAAAGAAGGTGAATTATGAGGACATGCCTTAACTGTAAGTACAGAGACATAAGACCTAACGTATCAAAGTGCTATCAGTGCCAAGAGACTAACTCATTCATAAATTGGCGAAGCAATTTGTTACATACGATTTTTGGATTGATTGTAGAAGTATTATTTCTAGCTGCTTTTGTAGCATCAGCATTGTGCGTCATATCATCTCCTAATCATAGCGCTTTTATATCTTGTATTTTACATGCATTATTCGGTGGTATTGGTTTTGGACTTAGCTTACTTGGACTTGCTTATATATCGGAAAAAGATGAGATGAGAAGATTAGAAAATAGAAATGCACCCCATACGAGTGCGAATCGATAGGGCGCAAAGATATAAACACGTAGCTTATTGTATCACATCAATAAATTCATGTAAATAGAAAGGTAAATTATGTCTTCGAGAGATATAGAATTAATTGGTTATGATGGCAGTTCAAAAACTGTAAATAAAATAGCATTTTTTGCTGAAAAAAATCAAGAAGGACAAGTATTCTTTAAGGCAGAATCACAAAACTCTATTTATATAGCTGCTTTGTCAATCATTTATGACAAAGAAGAGGCATTTACAGAGTTTTGTTCATTACTTAAGAATGTTATGGAGCAGCAAGCAAAAAAGCTAGAAAATAGCTAACTATAAAAAATAAGCGGTAGACGCCGACCAAAGCATTTCTACCGCTAAACACAAATAAATCCTAAGGATATTATAACACATCCTTAGGTACATGGAAAGGATGATTTTATGATTAGTAACAGTAAATTTATCAACGATGTAATTTGTGCTATGGCGGTGGATTTAGATAGTAGAGAGCTACAGAAGTTAGAAAACGTATTAAATAGCAATCTACATGGTAAGCAGATTAGTGATGAATGTACTGAGCTATCAACCTATTCGGATGATAATGATTATATTCTTAAAGTGTTTGCAGCTAATAAAAAATTAGAAAACCTATCTGATAAAAGCATATCTCAATATGTGAGAACAACTCGAAACATGCTGCTTACATTAGATAAGAACTACAAGGATATTAATGCAGATGATATTAAGTATTATCTCGCATTGTATCAGTCCAGGAACAAAGTAAGCATGAATACTTTAGCAAATACAAAAAGATTCTTAAGTGCGTTTTTTGCATGGGCAGAGGAAGAGGATTATATACCTAAAAATCCAACACGAAAAATTAAGAATATTAAGCAAATCCATAAAGAAAAGGAATATCTAACAGATGATGAAGTTGAACATATTAGAGATGCATGTAAAACCAAGAGAGAAATCGCCATGGTAAACTTTCTCCTTTCTGTTGGATGCAGAGTTTCCGAGCTTGCAAATATCAATATAAAAGATATCGATTTTGAGAACGATAGTGTGACTATTTATGGGAGCAAAACAAAGACATATCGCAAGGGATATCTTAATGCAAGCGCCAAGTTACATTTGCGCAACTACTTAATGAGCCGTAATGATGATAATGAAGCTCTATTCGTTAGAAGTAGAGGAAAACATGAAAGGTTAGGAAATAGTAGTTTGCAAAAAGAATTGCAGTCTGTTGCTGATCGCGCTGGAGTGACGAAGCATGTAACAGTACACTTATTTAGAAAAACGTTTGCTACAAGATTAAGCTCATCCGGTGTAAGGATTGAAATTATAAAGGAACTCCTTGGACATGCAGATATTTCGGTGACTGAGAAGAACTATGTAACAATTAATAAAGACGATATTAAGGCAGCGCATAGAAGAGGTGCTGCGTAAGGACGGTGATCAGTTGACAGAAACGGAAAAGAAAAAAGAGTACCTTAAAGGTTACAGAAACTTATGTAATAAGATTAAGGCGCTTCAGGATCAAAAATATAGTTTGATTGAAACAATGACGAGTGCTAAAGCTCAGTCATATGATGGAATGCCAAAGGCAAGTAATATAAGTGATTTATCTGATTACATGGTTAAGCTAGATGCGGTAATGAGATCCATAGACGATATGAATGCCATGTGTTTAGTAAGAAAGATTCAGATAGAAACTTCAATCGCGAATATGTCGGATGGTATGGAGTGTAATATA
>DPVV01000091.1 GCA_003526525.1 Lachnoclostridium phytofermentans
TCATAATATCACCGGTAATCTTTTTCATATCTTCAATCAGCGCATTTGACGGATTGGTCAATAAGGTATCTAATCTTTCTTCAGTCCACATAGGAACTCCTCCTTAAAGTTTTCTTCCCAAGACAGTAGATTCTTTATGTCCTAGTTTCTATTGTCTTTTGCTTTTAGTATAAAAGACCATGGAAACACAGTAAATTGCCATTATTTAAGCCTAAGGTAACAAAGTATAAAGTTTAAACTTTGATAGGGAATCCTTAAAATTGTTAGTTCTAAGAGGTGGACATGTGTTATGCCCAGATTAATTTTTGTGAGTTTAAGATTAAGTAGTGGCAATTTTAAGTCTCGGATACAGAAGATATAATAAAAGTACAAAGCAAGCCTAAGGACATACGTTCTTACTAATACATAAGAAAATAGAACTATAGAAGTTATTGGGTTTGAAACGAAAAGAGAAGGAGGAATATCCTTATGGGGATTAGAAAGGATAAAAGAAAAGAAGGTCGAGCCAGACCCAGTAAAGAGGTAAGAGCACGAATGAGGCATCGAAGTTGTGTGCTAATTAAAAGAAACAGGGCGCTGTACTTATTTATATTACCCGCATTCCTGTATTTTCTAATATTTGCGTATGTACCTATGTATGGAGTCCAAATAGCCTTTAAGGACTTTATCGCTACGAAAGGATTTGGAGGAAGCCCTTGGGCAGATCCGATTTTTAAACATTTTAGAACATTCTTTAGCTCAGTTAACTTTTCGCAGATATTTATGAATACGATAACCCTTTCCTTGTATTATATGGCAGTCAGTTTTGTAACACCGATTTTATTAGCACTAATGATCAATGAGGTAGGGAATAAGTTTTTTAAGAAGACAGTTCAAAACATTACATATATGCCTTACTTCATCTCAACGGTAGTTCTTGTCGGTATGATTGATTTGTTTCTTTCACGAAACGGATTGTTCAATCAAATAGGAGCTGCACTGTTTCACTCCGAGCCAACGATGTTCTTGATGAAAGATAGCTTATTCAATGATATTTATGTATGGAGTGGTGTTTGGCAGGTTACCGGATATGGTGCAGTAATTTACATTGCCGCACTAAGTGGTGTTTCACCCGAATTACATGAAGCAGCCATTATGGATGGTGCAGGCAGAATGCAGCGAATTAGGCATATTAATTTACCAGCTATTATGCCAACAATTGTCGTGATGTTGATTATGACGGTTGGCGGAATCATGAATCTTTCCTTTGAAAAGGTGTTACTGATGCAAAAGGATGGAAACATGATGGTGTCCGAAGTTATCTCTACCTATGTATATAAGTTAGGTATTCAAAGAGCTCAGTACAGTTTATCTTCTGCTGTCGGACTATTTAATAATGTAATAAATTTGCTTCTTTTAGTAACGGTCAATAAGATATCAAGAAAAGTCAGCGAAAACTCATTATGGTAGAAAGGAGGGGGATGCATGAAGCGAAAGAATAAAATGAAGCAATCAAGAGGCGACAAGATTTTTGTTATCGTCAACTACACTCTTTTAACTGTAATATTACTGTTATGTCTCTACCCTCTATGGTTTGTTATTATTTCATCGGTTAGTAATCCGGACTTAGTAAATTCAGGTAAGGTCTGGCTGCTTCCAAAGGAAATTAGTTTCACCGGTTACAAAAACCTATTCAATGACAAAAGTATTATAAGAGGTTATATCAATACTTTGATTTACACAGGCGGAGGAACCTTATTAAACCTAGCGGTCACTTTACCAGCAGCTTACGCACTGTCCAGAAAAGATTTTGTAGGAAGAAAGTTTTTTACACTCATGTTTTTATTTACCATGTTTTTCTCAGGGGGATTGATTCCGACCTTTATGACAGTTAAAAACCTAGGTTTATATAACAATCCGTGGGTTATGGTTATACTCGGTGCAACATCCATGACGAATATAATTATTAGCCGAACGTTCTTTATGACGAATATACCGAATGAGTTACATGAGGCAGCACAAATTGATGGCTGTGGAAATGTAAGGCTTTTTCTACAGGTTGTATTGCCAATTTCAACTGCAATCTGTGCGGTTATGGCGCTGTTTTTTGCAGTAAACCATTGGAATGGTTATTTTACGGCATTGATTTACATACGTGATGATCGTTATAAACCTTTGCAGATTATTATGAGAGAAGTATTAATGAGGAGTCAGTTCAATGCAGAGATGTTACAGCAAGGCGGAGATTCTGCTGGCCTATTGCAGGAAGAGCTAAAAGCAGCAGAGCAAATTAAATATGCTTTAATTGTAGTTGCTTCTCTTCCGGTAATGGCGATTTATCCATTTATTCAAAAGTATTTTGTGAAGGGCGTAACGGTAGGTGCAGTAAAAGGGTAATTATAAATCCGGAACTACACCAATCGTGATATAATTTAGCCAAGAGAAATTTATTGTATGAGGAGGATTCATTATGAGGTTTAAGAAACTTGTAGCAATGGGGATTTGCACATGTTTGGCGGTAACTTTGCTAGCTGGATGCGGCAAAAAGAATGAGGATCAGGTAAACAATAATGTAACAGCAACTCCATCCGAGGGGCCAAGTACTCCA
Organism: Lachnoclostridium phytofermentans; assembly: GCA_003526525.1. GTDB lineage: Bacteria > Bacillota > Clostridia > Lachnospirales > Lachnospiraceae > Lachnoclostridium. The sequence continues at coordinate 2,588 of DPVV01000091.1, forward strand.
TCCGATGGCGATTCAGGAAAAGATGAGATGCCGGAAAATGTGAATGCGGTAGGCGTTTATCCGATTGTAAAAGAGCCAATTACACTTACAATTATGGGACGTAAGGATCCAGGTGGAACGGATTGGGGCGAACTTGAAGTATTCAAACGTTTAACAAAAATCACAAACATTAATTTTGAGTTTGAGTTATCAGAAGGAGATACCTTCGTAGAGCAGAAAAACATTGCATTAGTTGGCGGTGAATATCCTGACTTAATTTTACGTGCAGATACCTCTTCCATTACGGATGAAGAGACTTATGGTCCACAAGGAGTATTCCTAGACTTAACAGATTTAATCGATAAATATGCTCCGAATATCAAAGCATTATTACAGGAACGTCCTGACATTAAAGCAGCGATTACTTCCATGGATGGTAAGATTTACGGATTACCATATGCTTTCCAGACTGCTACAACTCAAGGTCATACCGGATTCTTTGATTCAAAGTGGATGGACAATGTAGGAATAACAAAGGTTCCAGAAACAACAGATGAATTATACGATATGCTAGTAAGGTTTAAAGAAATGGATGCAAACGGAAATGGTGATCCAAATGACGAAATTCCGTTCAGCTGTTCCGGATTAAATACAACAATTCGTCGTCTTTTAATCCCTGCATTTACCGGTACTGCAGAAGGCTTAGGATTTGATATTAAAAATGGTGAAGTAGTATATGCGCCAGCTCTACCAGAGTATAAAGAGTTCTTAATCTACGCAAACAAGCTTTATAGTGAAGGATTACTTGATCCAGAGTTTTCAACACAGACAAGTCAACAATGGCAAGCTAAAGTAAAAGCAGGAATGTGTGGTGTATACTCCGCGTCTCCAACCTTACTTGATCCGGAAGTGACAGTAACACAGCAGTTATCACTACCTCCATTAACCAGTAGTACCAATGATAAAAAAGTTGTAATCCAACCAGATAACTTATATCCAGCAAGAGGATTTATCACAGACAAATGTAAAGACCCGGTAGCAGCAATCCGCCTACTTGACATGTTCTATGCAACTCCTGAAAATGCGGTTGAGGGCTTCTCCGGACAGACCTTATTCCTTGGCTGGGAGGGTGAGCATTGGGAATACACAAACGGTATGAAAGATTTTTATCAGTGGATTAATCCAATCACTGGTTTTGGAGATATCAACAAATCCATCTCTGTAAATATGGAATTACCAGGTTACTTAAACTTCACTGCCGGTCCTGCTGGAAATCCTTTGATGGAGATGAAGGTAGAACAAGTAAATAGCATGCAGAAACCATATTATAAGACTGCTTACCCTATCAATGCCAGATTTACAGCAGAAGAGTCTGAGCGCGGTAACGTAATTGAAAATGACTTATATACCTATGTAACAATGATGACAACCAAGTTCATCATTGGTGAAGTAAGTGTCGATAAGTTTGATGAATATATTGATACGTTAAATAAAACAGGTCTTCCAGAGTTATTAGAAATCAAGAGAGCAGCTTTAGCAAGATGGAATGAGGCTATGAAATAAAAATTTAAGATAAGGCTGCTGAGAAATGAAATTGTATGTAGTAAGGTTCATTTTTCAGCAGCTATTTTTAAAGAGGTTAAATGATGCGAAAAGAGATGACAACCTTTGAGACAGACTTTAGTAGATATGGAATACTAGATGACTCTGTCTCGGCAGATATTGCACTGGAAGAGATGCTTTCGGATGAGACAATTCGAGTAGTCCATGCGTATACGCCACTGAATTTTACGAAAAGACATCATATAAAACGAAGTAATATTACCTTTGATTTTCATGGAAATAGAGTAACTGCGATAGGGATAGAACATGCAAATCATAACGATCCTTTCTCTGCACTGTTTCATATTACCGGGGAAAGGCTAAGTGAAATACGAAGTGTAAGTTTATCACATCCGTTACAGGAACTCTATGATATTTTTGAAGTAGATGATTCCGACCAATTTGAACTGGATTCTTGGTGGATTGTTACTTGCAATGCGTTAAGCGGAAGAGAAGAAAAAGAAATAGATAAGATGGTTCAGGTTACGGAAATTATTGATAAGACTCATGTTCGCTTTAACTATAAGATGGGATGGCCACTTGAAACTGGTAGGGTATTAACTTACCAAAAAGTAAAGCCCATTGTAGATGTTTCGGTTAATAATATGAGGTTTTGTGGAAACCGAGAGGGAGAGGAAACAGGTGTTGAACCTATTGCCTATGAATATGCAGTCAATTGTAATGTTAGTAACATTCATGCAAAGTTTACCTATTGGCCGGTAATATTACGAAGGCACAACACAGGCTATGTGACGGAACGATGCTCCTTACATAATCCTATCGAGGTGGTGGTTGGAGGTACGGGTTATCTGACACAGCAAATACATTGTTTATATGGAAAGGTTAGAGATTGTGAAGCAAGCAATGCAAGGCACTTAAACGACTTTACGGGTAGTGCATACTGCATGGTGGAGAACTGCCACGGCGACGGTGATTTCCATGGTGCTTTTGTTACTCATGGACAATTTGAGCACGACCTTACCTATACCGGAAATTCCGGCTTGCTTTCCTTTGCAAACAGTGGACCAACTTGGGGATCCAGCGCAAAAAGGATTACTGTGATACGCCATGTGGGTTGCTGGGGACTGGCTTTTGCAAAGGTAAGCGATTTAACACTACAAGATGTCGTAATACAAAAGACAGAAAAATATGAGGAATGCGGAAGTCTTCTGTTAAACGCAGATGGACTTCAGGTGAGAGGATGTATGGCAGAACGCTTGGTCCTGACACAGCGTTCCAATCGTTCCAAACGCCCTGTTGTTATTGAAAACAGTTATTTTACGGAAGGTGTTGAAATAACAACGACAGGAGAGGCAGCAGTGAAAGCTAAGATAAGAATGATAAATACTATAGACAAAGATGGAAAAGAATGTTGAAAAAATCGCGATTCAACATTCTACGATTAATTGAGACCAGAGTAGTTTCAGTTTAACTAGCGCGTCGCAACGCGCAGATAGGTACTACTATGTTAAATATATTAGTTACGATCCCGACATTAAGTGCAGTATTTCCAACATTTTTTGATGCTTCACGAAAGAGAGAACTCGAAAGCATCGGTAATGTTATCTGGAATGTTTCTGACAAGCAATTTACAAAAGAGGAATTTGCTGAAAAATTAAGAGACATCGATATCTGTGTAACAGGCTGGGGAACTCCTGTGATGGAGGAAGAAGTATTAGCCTATGCAAATCGTCTTCAATTTATCGCTCATACCGGTGGTTCCGTAAAACCTTATGTAACGGATGCCTGCTATGAGAGAGGTATTCGTGTGGTTAGCGGCAACTCGGTTTTCGCAGAAAGCGTTGCAGAAGGTGTGATTGCCTATGCTCTTTCTTCCTTAAGAGATATTCCAAAGTTTTCTTATGAGCTTAAGCAGGGAATATGGCCAGCCCAGTTTTATAATCGTGGGTTATTGGGACGAAAGGTTGGAATTGTTGGTTATGGAATGATTGCCCGTTATGTAGTATCCATGCTAAAGCCATTTCATTGTGGGATTAAAGTATATTCCCGCCATATTGCTAACGAAGAGCTAGAACAGCATCAGATGGAAAAGGCTACCTTGGACGAGATATTTAGTACTTGCGATATTATTTCTATTCATAGTGGGATGACACCGGAGAATTACCACCTAATAACAGAAGAACTGTTAAATCAAATGAAACCAGGAGCCTTATTAATCAATACAGCAAGAGGAGCTATTATTGACGAAGAGGCATTAATTAATGTTTTAAATAAGAAGGAAATTTATGCAGCTCTTGATGTCTATGAAACAGAACCATTGACTTCTAACCACCCTTTACTAGAGTGTGAAAACGCTTTGCTACTTCCTCATATGGGAGGACCGACCATTGACCGCAGGTTGTCTGTAACTTCTTCTGTGATTACAGATATTCATAATTTTCTTGAAGGAAGACCTCTCATCTGTGAGATTAGCGCTTCTTATGCGGCTAAGATGTCAATGTATTAAGGGTTTGGCTGGATTTATAACAGGAATAAAAGAGAAAGGAAAACTATTCAGTTTATATATTAAGCATGCTATCTGCTCCTTCCGTTCAATCAGTTACTATAATGAGAGTTATTGATTGACCTGTAGGATACTTTATGGTTAGTGAAGTAATTTAGCTTATAGGAGATTCATCCATAGATGAAATTCTTGCACTTTTTGGGCGCATATTTCATAGGGTGGCGAAAGCTGACTATAAAGTATGGCTGCATAAAAAAAGGTTCTGAATAGAAAAGGGATAAAAGATGAAAAAAATTAAACTAGCATTAGTTGGGGCAGGAGAGCGTGGTCAGAATAGTTATGCACCTTACGCAAAATTGCATGGCTATGAGGTAGAGTTCGTCGCAGTAGCAGAGCCGGATTTCGGGAGAAGAGAACAGTTTTGTAACGATTATGGCGTATCGAAGGAACATGCCTACGAGAATGCTAAGGACTTCTTATCACAAGGAAAGATTGCAGATGCAGTTCTTATCTGTACACAGGATAAAGACCATTTTGATTATGCCTGCACAGCAATCCGTTTAGGATATGATATATTATTAGAAAAACCAATATCTCCAGATCCTCTTGAATGTATCCAATTAGAGGAGCTTGCGATGAAACATAAGACGACAATTGTAGTCTGCCATGTGATGCGCTATACCAAATTTTATAGAAAAATCAAAGAGATTATGGAATCTGGTGCGATAGGCGATGTCGTATCCATTACTCATACCGAAAATGTGGCTTATTGGCACTATGCACATAGTTATGTCAGAGGAAACTGGCATAGAAGAGAGGATTCCTCTCCGATGATACTTGCGAAATGTTGTCATGACATGGACATCTTAGCATGGCTGTTAGACAGCCGCTGTAAGAGTATCTCTTCCTATGGAGACTTAACTTATTTTAAAGAAGAAAATGCTCCGGTTGGCTCACCAAAACGTTGTATGGATGGGTGCCCGCATAGCTCTACCTGTCCATATTATGCACCCAAAATTTATCTAACGGAGGATACAAAATGGCCGACCTCTTGTCTTGGAACGGATACCAGCTATGAGGCTAGAAAGAAAGCTTTACAGGAAGGACCTTATGGTGTCTGTGTATTTCATAATGACAACGATGTTGTGGACCATCAGGTGGCATCGATATTATTTGAAAATGGAGTAACGGTTGCATTTACCATGTGTGCCTTCTCTAATGCGTGCGATAGAACAATAAAGTTCATGGGAACAAAAGGTGAGATTCGTGCCAGCATGGATAAGAACACAATTGAAGTGACTGAGTTTGGTCAAGGAATCATGACAGGAACAACAAATGTATACACTCTGATTCCGGGGGATACCGGCCATAGTGGTGGAGATGAAGGAATTATGGAAGAATTCGTTTCCATTCTAAAAGGAGTTAGAAAGAATTCCAATACGATTTCGCAGTCCGTTCATAGCCATATCATGGCGTTTGCAGCAGAAGAATCAAGACTTCAGGGGAAGACAATTGAG
>DPVV01000603.1:0-781 GCA_003526525.1 Lachnoclostridium phytofermentans
GTACCATTAGTAATGGATTCTTTATCAATATACCCAGCAGAGTAAGCATCTTTTAATCTCTGAAGAGCTGCTTTCATAGCATCTGTAGAGAAACCATCAATCCACTGACCGCTATTATCTTGCATGAAATCTGGATAAGCATCCTGATAAAACTCTGGTAAATAGTTAACATAAGGAGCTTCAACACCGACAAGACCAGCTGCAGAAACACCATATGTGTTAGTTGGGTCACCACTATCGTTCATATCAGATTCAGTAAATACCTTTAACATGTTAAGGTACTCATCATAATTTGTAGGAACAGATAAACCAGCTTTATCTAACCAAGCTTTTTTAACATAAGTAACACATCCGTTACCTCTTGCTGGTGTAAAGCCGTAAAGCTTTCCATCAACTTTGACTGCTTCCATTGCATCTAAATTTGTGATTCTACCAGAAGCTTTTAATTCTGAATTATCCCAGTACTCTGTAATATCAGCTAAAAGACCTGCACTTGCATAGTTAGTATAGTAGGAACCACCTAAAAGAACAACATCTGGCCAGTTACTTCCTGCAAATGTAAGACCTACAGCATCATAGTAACCAGAGTGATCTGGCTGTGTAAACTGAATATCAAGACCAAGTTCAGCCTCAAGTGCTGATTCGAACTGAGCACGTCCGTTAGGCTCTGTAAATACAGTACCATCCATCATTACTGTGATTACAGATGGCTTCTCAACTTCAGAAACTGGAGTTTCTGGAGTAGTTGTTGCTTCACCATTGTTTTGAGCACCTTCTGTTG
>DPVV01000603.1:957-2695 GCA_003526525.1 Lachnoclostridium phytofermentans
GTTGGAGCTGTTGTTGGCTCTGTCTTTGGTTCATCTTTCTTGCTTCCACAAGCTGTTAAGCTAAATACAAGAGCAAGACTTAAACCAAGTGATAAGAATTTCTGTGTAGACTTTCTCATCGAAATACCCTCCTTTATTGAATCAATTATAATATTGTAGAAAGTATTCAAAATTTGTAGTTTTCATTCCTATTATGTAACTTTACTACAAATCTTTCTACTTTATGTCAATCTACAAAAACTATTGTTAGATTTTAAAAACTAAATCTGTTTTTAGTAACCTGTTGTTTAGTTTTGTTCGAATTGACATCTACATACTAACATGCTTTGTACTTTTTTAACAAGAAGCAATATTTATTATTACTGTGCAATTTTTAAGCTAACTCACAAGGCCTTGATTTTGCTGGGTTTCTTAAGATATGTATTCATTTTTTTAGTGCTTGTATGCGCTTTCATTATTTTCCAAACTAAAAATATGTCCTTATTGCTTGCAAATAATGCACCACTTTGATATAATTTTTACACAATGTTTTGTTTGCTTTTACTAAATAATAGAAGGAATATCATATGAAAATTAAGTTTATTAAAAACAACACAAATAATAATAAAAGATTTTTGATACGATTTGTAACCTCTTACAGCATATTGCTGATAATTGTTCTTATTATGGGCATGTTTTTGTATCAATACGGAATAACGGATGCAACCAATAACCTGCATAAACAGAACAAGGCGGTTTTAGACAATTCCGTATCAGATATGGATGAATCCTTAAAGCTTATACAATCGCTTTCCACTCAGATTGCGAATGATTCTAATATAAGGAAGGTTCTTCAATATGATTCCAAATCTATGGATTTCTACCACGATGCGAAAGAAGCCATGAATTTTTTAACCGACTTTATTCCGTTAGAAAATGCACTACCTATCGATGAAAATTGTGGATATTACATATATCTACCTAAATTAGATTATTTAATGTCATCTAGTATGTTAACAGATACATGGTATTACTATAAACATTATAAAGCATATAACGATAACGAAACTATCTATGACGATTGGAAGACAATGCTTTCTTCCTATAATAATTTTTTTCAATTGTTGTCGAATGAAAGCTATAAAGAAAATGGCTTTACTCCTTATATTTATAAGACACCAGTACAAACAGCTTTATCAACGAATAAACCACTTGGTATTATATGTTTTGAAATTAATCGTAATAAATTGAATAATATATTCTCAAATCTTGACTTTTTTCGAAGCGGATTCTTATATGTTACTGATACTGATAATAATGAAGTTTTCCGTATCACTTCAGATCATAGTCCAGAGTTAACCGAGGATTTACTAAACAATATTATCACTTCTATGCAAGAGAATCCGAATCAAGAATATAAGGAATTAAAATTAGAGAAAGATACCGTTGTTGTTACAACTTCTGTCTCTCAAGTTAATCAATGGAGATATTATTTAGTACAACCTGCTGACCTAGTATTTCATGATTTAGGAACCTATCAGAATACTTATATCCTCATTATTATATTAACATTGCTTTTCTGTTTAATTATGATTTTTATTTTATCGAAAAAGAATATTAAACCTATCATTGCTATCGATACGGAATTACAAGATTCCTTGAAAGAGAAAAAAAATCTTAAACAAGAATTAGAGGAACAAAGACCTATCATTTACAACTCTTATATGGCAAGAATTATGAAAGGTCTTATCTCAAATCA
>DPVV01000604.1:0-3458 GCA_003526525.1 Lachnoclostridium phytofermentans
TATATTTTTAAAAATTATTCAATATTTTAAAGCCCATTAAAGAGTTCATTATAAGATTTTTGATTTTTGCACCTACCATATGATAGTTCTTTATTGGTGCCATACTCAAAAAGAAAACACTTTGTTAATTCTTCTACGGTTTGTTCCAATGATATAAAGAATTGACTATATGCAAAATCATATGCTGGTGTTCCTTCTAGAAAATTAGCAGTAATTAAAGACTCTGTAACTTGGTCAAGTGGGTACATTTTCAAATGAAACAATTCATGAACAATTACTTCTTCAAGGTTTTCTTGTTTTGTATTTGCTATATTAAGAAGAAGTACAGCTTTTCTATCATCACAGTCAACCTTAAAATCCCCTGTTTTTCTCCAATTAATATCATCAACAAATTCAAACCGAATATCCCAATATGGAGATACACGTAATTTCTTACACCAATATTCAAAAGATTGGTTTATTTTATTTTCATCAACTTTCATCTTGACCTCCCTTTTAGTTACTCTTGATATTTATATTATACCATTTTATGGACAATGAGATATCTTTCTTTCATTGATGTTCTAGTATTTTATATAAATTGGACATAATGCTTAAATATAATTCTTTTTACAAGCATATATTGACATATTTATTAAAACATGGTAGATTTAGCTTAAGCGATTAAGCTAATTATTTTTTACTATATTGATTAAACGCTTAAGTAAGGTTTATCGCTGTATTTTAAGCGAAAACACAATGTTAAATTAGTACATAAAGTTAGGAAACACAAGGACAGAATTACAAGGACAGTACACAAAAAAATAAGCAGCATTGAAATGCAAGAAACCCACATTGGTTAGCAACTCAAAAAAGTTAAGCTACAAAGTAATGCTTGGGTAAAGAAAAGGAGAGGAAGAAATTTATGAAAAAGAGTAGAATGATTTGTTCCATGATGGCAGTTCTTATGATGATGCTTTTATTTGCTGGATGTGCAAAAAAAGAAAAGGGAACTGATCAAAAGGTTGATCCAAACCAAAATACAGGTTCGGTGAAAAATGAAGTTACTGTTACATTCTATGATGCAGACGGTACAACAGTATTAAAAACAGAAAGTGTTGAATCTGGTGGTCTGATAAATGAGTACACACCTTCAAAAGATGGTTATGAATTTGTAGGATGGTTTGCAACTCCACAAAAGAGTCATGAATTTGATTTTACAGCTAAGATATCCAAGGATACAAAAGTATTTGGAGGATTTGTTAAGTATCAAGCAGATACTAGAGAATTTGTCATCGTAGGAAATGGTAAGAGTCCTGTATTAATAGCTTCTAGTTGGGGTAAAATCATTAATCCAGAACATAAATTTACGAAAGTAGCAGATAAAAACCAGTACTCGATATCGCTTGATCTTTATGAAGGAGATGAGTTTCAGTTCGTAAAAAACAGTTCATGGGAAAATCAAAGGGGATACGGATACTTAACTACAAATAAACAAGATGGTGTTGAATACTTTGTAAACTCTGGAGCATTAGGAGATAGTTCAACAAAACGTTCCAATATTAAAGTTGCAGTGACTGGTAATTATACATTTGTGTTAACAACTCATCCAGCAGAAGATACTTATGAAACTGAAAATGCGGATTACAAAGAGGATTCAAAAGAGAATTTTAATATAAGTCCTTATGATACGATTACATGGACCTATAATGGAAATGTCAAAGAAGAAGCTATCGACATTATTACGAATTATTATATAAAAGGCTCTGGAATTACAAATTGGAAGGATATTTATTCTGATAAAACCGGAATGAAAGAAGAAAACGGTGTACATACCCTAGAGATTGTTTTAAAGCAAGGAGAAGAATTTTTATTTACTTCTTTAGTAACTGCAAATGGAACCTCGTCAGTTGGAGCAGAATATCTTCGTTTTAGTAATCTAGATGAAAAATCTCAAGCCTTATTTGATAAGACAGAGAGTTATAATTTAGTAGCAAAGGAGAATGGACTCTATACCTTTACCTATGATTCGGCAACTCAAGGTTTATCAGCAACCTGTGATACATCACAATTTTTACCGAAGTATGACTATTTCATGAAAGGTTCCTTTGGTAATACGGCTTGGGGAACAGAAGGAAATTCTGCATATCAATTGGTTGAAACGGAAGAAGGTTCGAATGTATATGTCTTAAAAGAATTTACGGTTGCAGCCGGAGATGAGCTTGGAATGCAGAGTATGAATGGAAGTGAAAGAGTTCTTTTCTACAATTATAATTATTTGACGGCAGCCGATGAGACCAATGCCAATGCTGACTTTGAATCAAACGGTGCCGCCAATGCAAATATTATCGCAAAATCTTCTAATACGTATACAGTAACGTTTCATGCGTATACAGAGGAGATTATATTCACTCTTGCGAAATAATTAAACTAGAATGTTGTGGCTTGTAATTTGTACTCGTCCCATGGCTAGTTCAATGCACTCATAAAGCTTTTGAATTTTATTATTTGTAGCGGAAGGCTGATAATAAATATTACAATCCTCCTTTAGCAATTGATATAATGTGTCTTCCGTTACAAGTACATTCTTACCATACAGAGCTTTAAAGTCCTTAACAGATTGAAGGAAAATCATGTGAGGAAATAGTTTTTCAAGCATCGTTTTCAATTTTACATTAACGACTTCAAAGGATGCGAAGATAAATTCTTCACCAGCAAAATAAGTGTTAGTATCAGATAAGAGCTTTTCATAATCGAATAAAACTTGAAAAAACAGAGGATCATCAATGATACAATCGACTGCGAGCAAGGGAATAAAGTTGTTATTTCCAAGCTTTGAAAACTCTTCCTTAGAAACGTCGTAACAGATAATAGCATCTGAATTGTCTACTTGAGAAAAGTCATCCGGACACAGGAGTGTAAGATGATAGTCATAGCTCTTAAGCACGTTAGCGAAAATATGTAGAAAATGAAGCTGTTCTGCCCGTTTTAAAGGAGTAACATCGGAAGGTAGATAAACTGCGATGCTCCCATTTTTGTTTGAGGCAAGTGCTTTAGCGGATTTATTCGGAGTATAGTTTAATAGATTGATTATCTGGAGAACTTTTTTCCTTGTTTCTTCGCTGATTCTCTCTTCTGTTTTGTTGTTGAGTACATAGGATACGGTTGCAATGGATACACCGGCTTCCCGTGCTATGTCTTTTATTGTTATTTTTGTCTTCATGTCTTATTTATACCTATTTTAAAACTTATTGTCAAGAAAACATTTACAATACGATAGGAATCACTATTGGGTACGCTTAAGGTATAGGAAAGCTAGTAAAATACCGATGTCTGCGTCACCTCCAGTACTAAGTAGATTATGCGCAGAACTGCGCAGGAATAGAGGAAAGAGTGAAAGATTTTATCTTTCACTCATCAAGTTTGTGCTGCGCCAAACTTGAGCCATTAGCTGCTCCTAAAAGATAGTCGCAGCATGG
>DPVV01000604.1:3650-4203 GCA_003526525.1 Lachnoclostridium phytofermentans
AGCATGGAGGCTAATTATGAATGAACACGCACTGTTACATAAACCTGACTCTAATTTTTGCTTTCCAGTAGGTGCAAAGCAAATTATCATAAGACTTCGGGTAATGAGAGGAGAGCCATTACATAAGGTTTCGGTTCTACATGCCTGCAAATATGATTATCATACAGCCCGTAAGGAAACTATGATGGTGAAAAAATACAGTGATCGTTATTTTGATTACTATGAAACAAAATTAGATTTGGATGATGTTCGGTTTGCATATATTTTTGCATTGGATACAAACGAGGGAAGATTTTATTTTTCGGAAGATGGCGTTACAAAAGAGTATGATTTTAACTTAGGATTTTATAATTTTTTTCAGCTCCCTTATATCAATAAAGAAGATGTGCATGAAACCGTGGAATGGATGAAGAGTGCTGTATTCTATCAGATATTTGTTGACCGGTTTCTGATGGCAAATGAGCAGAAAGATCAAAGTTATATTAACATTTCCTGGGGGGATAGACCAACACCGAAAAGCTTTGCTGGTGGTGACTTAAAGGGAATAATAACG
>DPVV01000605.1 GCA_003526525.1 Lachnoclostridium phytofermentans
ACCGTAATGAGCGCTTTAACACACTCATCGCTGCTTAAGATAAAGTAAACCCATACCGGTGGAAGAAGAAGTACTAGTGTTGCAAGTAAACCACCTCCAAGCTTTAATACCCATGAGGTCAATACATCAAAGGTTGCACAGTAAAGAGTATCCCCTGCTCCACGTAAAATTCCAGCCATAATTTTCTACTATTTTACACACTAAATCAATTTAAACACAAGCTTATCATAATTTCAATACATAACAAGCCTATAATAATTTCATTACATCGTATCAGTGTTATAAGTCAAATATGCCAAGGTAAATTAGAAAACTAATTTTCCTTGGCATATCTGTTATTTCTATATATTAATGTCTCTTACTTAATTACAGTCTTACCACCCATATATGGCTGTAATGCTTTTGGAATGTTTATACTTCCATCTTCATTTAAATTGTTCTCTAAGAATGCAATTAACATTCTAGGTGGAGCAACTACAGTGTTGTTAAGAGTATGAGCAAAATACTTACCATTTTCTCCTACCACACGAATCTTTAAACGACGAGCCTGAGCATCACCAAGATTAGAGCAGCTTCCTACTTCGAAATACTTCTTCTGTCTTGGAGACCAAGCTTCAACATCGATAGACTTCACTTTAAGGTCCGCAAGATCACCAGAACAGCACTCTAGGGTACGAACAGGGATATCCAAAGTACGGAACAAATCAACAGTATTTTGCCATAATTTCTCGAACCACATCATACTATCTTCTGGATTACATACTACAATCATTTCCTGCTTCTCGAACTGATGGATACGATAAACTCCTCTCTCCTCAATACCATGAGCACCTTTTTCTTTACGGAAACATGGAGAATAACTTGTTAAAGTTTGTGGAAGAGTTTCCTCAGGTAAAATAGTATCTATAAACTTACCAATCATAGAATGCTCACTTGTTCCTATAAGGTAAAGATCTTCTCCTTCAATCTTATACATCATAGCATCCATCTCAGCAAAGCTCATAACGCCAGTAACAACGTCGCTACGAATCATAAACGGTGGGATACAGTAAGTAAATCCACGATCAATCATAAAGTCTCTTGCATAAGAAATTACTGCAGAATGAAGTCTAGCGATATCTCCCATTAAATAATAGAAGCCATTTCCTGCTACCTTTCTTGCACTATCAAGGTCTAAACCATTGAATTTTTCCATGATTTCCGCATGATAAGGAATTTCGAAATCAGGAACCACTGGCTCACCATAACGCTTGATTTCCACATTTTCGCTATCATCTTTACCAATTGGTACACTTTCGTCAATGATGTTTGGAAGTGTCATCATGATTGTCTTGATTCTTTCCTGAAGCTCATTTTCTCTTTCTTCTAACTCTGCTAAACGCTCAGACTCCTTCGTAACGAGCTGCTTCATCTCTTCTGCTTCTTCACGTTTTCCCTGAGCCATTAACCCACCGATTTTTTTAGAAATAGCATTACGATCCGCTCTTAAGTTGTCTGCTTCTCCTTTTGCATTTCTAGACGAGGCGTCTAATGCAATTACTTCATCTACTAGTGGAAGCTTGTGGTCCTGGAACTTATTCTTAATGTTTTGTTTTACAACTTCTGGATTCTCTCTTACAAATTTTAAATCTAACATGTGTATCCTCCTTTTTACGTTACAGTAAAATTAATATATCATTGCGTGCTGAGGTAAAAAAGATATAAAAAAAGCCCTTCACCTCATGCGTTAATCACATGGGACGAAAGGATTCCGCGTTGCCACCCAAATTGCCGATAAATCGGCCACTCAATAAAGTACGCTAAAGGGTACTAACCTTGCAGCTTTCACTGCCGGCTCCAAAAGTGGACAGATTTTTTCTTTGACCGATTCACACCAACCATCGGCTCTCTGAACAAATAACAAAATCGTAGCTTTTATCATCACCGTGATAACTTATAGTTTTGCTTATTATAATCTATTTATTCCATATTTTCAAGTAGATATTTTTTAATCAGATATTTTCATTGCTATTTTCACTGCTATCTCAGTGAGTGATTGAACACTCACTGAGACGATGATGTCATCTTCTATAAGGTTAAGTTATATTACGAAAATTTATCTAACCAGGAAACAAAAGCATTTGCAACATCCTGCATAAACTTAATTGTACTTTCGTTTGAGATATTTCCTTGTTCATCTAAACTATTCACAATGTTAGAAAGATATACTTCTGGCTGCTGCATCGTATATACATTTAAAAAAGACAACACTTGACGTAAATGGTGGTTTGCACCAAAACCTCCTAAATTTCCAGGAGAAACACTAAGAATAGCTCCCGGCTTACCTGACCAAACATTTTGTCCATATGGTCTTGAGGCAATATCTAATGCATTCTTCAGTACAGGAGGAATGGAACGGTTATATTCCGGTGTCACAAATAGAAACCCATCCAGCTCCTTTACTTCTTTACGGAATGTCTCCCATTCCTGAGGTGTATTTCCATCATCATCATAGTCTTGATTATATATCTGCAAATTACTGATATCTATAAATTTCATTTCATACCTATCTGGAATAAGAGATTGAAATGTATCTGCTACCTTTTTACAAAAGGAATCTCTTCTTAAACTACCAACAAAAACACCAATTGTTACACTCATACTAAACTACCTCCTTTATATTTAATTTACCTTTATGTTAAATTTACCCTTATGTTTAGTATACCTCAGTATTGTCTATAAACTCAATATCTAAAAGTCCGTCTTATTTCGACTATGAACCGTTTTACAATGCTCCCCTTGAGGTAGACTTTAACTAATGAAAACAGTCTACCACTAGATGGGGAGCATTACACTAGAGCCAAATATGGCTCATTTAAACTACTTCAACCTTATCAATTTAAAACTCAATTCCTAATCTGGCTGGTTGTTTTTTATCATAAGGATGCTTTATTTTTTTCATCTCTGTTACATAATCCGCGAGCTCTACTAATTCGTCCTCTGGGTCTCTTCCGGTAAGGATTACTTCTAAATCACTCCG
>DPVV01000092.1:0-4006 GCA_003526525.1 Lachnoclostridium phytofermentans
TCTTCCCTCATGATCCATCTCATAATTTTCTGTGTAGATCAACTTAGAAATAGGTACTATCTTATTCTGACATGGTTTTTAGCGGTGTTTCCAATGCCATCTGCTTATAAATCTCATAACGCTCTTTGGCTTGTTTTTCTGTTCTCGTAAAGAGTTCTTCTGCTTGTTCTGGATATGCTTTTTCCAGTGCACTGAAACGAACCTGCCCCATAATAAAATCTCGGAAGCTTTCTGTAGGCTCCTTAGAATCTAATATAAAAGGATTCTTCCCTTCCTCTCTTAAGGATGGGTTATAACGATACAGGTGCCAATATCCTGATTGTACTGCTTTTTTAATATTTTCCATACTACGCCCCATACCCTCTTTTATACCATGACTGATACATGGTGAGTACGCGATAACAAGTGACGGTCCTGGATAGCTTTCAGCTTCTTTTAGTGTCTTGGTAAGCTGAGCATTATCTGCATGAATGCCAACCTGAGCAACATATACATTACCATAGGTCATCATCATTCTTCCCAGATCCTTCTTACCTTGTTTCTTGCCGGATGTGGCAAATTTAGCAATTGCACCTGCTGGAGTAGATTTTGATGACTGACCGCCCGTATTGGAATATACTTCCGTATCAAATATCAGTACATTGATATCTTCTCCGGAGGACATAACATGATCAAGGCCTCCGTATCCGATATCATAAGCCCATCCAT
Organism: Lachnoclostridium phytofermentans; assembly: GCA_003526525.1. GTDB lineage: Bacteria > Bacillota > Clostridia > Lachnospirales > Lachnospiraceae > Lachnoclostridium. The sequence goes on from DPVV01000092.1 coordinate 709, forward strand.
CACCACCTACTATCCATATAGATCGTTTTGTAAGATAATCATTGTTTTCTTTAATCTCATTTACCAGTTGTTCGATTTCATTATCTGTAGATATAAAATGCTCTAACACATCCGAAACTTTTTTACTAGCTTCCTTCGATGATTCACCATCCTCTTTATATTGTAGCCAGTCTTGGAAAGCTTCTTTCACTCTTTCTTCCACATTTAAATCGATCAGCTTTCTCATATTCATTTCTATTCTATTTCGTATTTGTTTTACCGCAAGATGCATACCAAATCCATATTCTGCATTATCCTCAAAAAGCGAATTTGCCCAGGAAGGTCCCTTACCTTCATTGTTAATTGTATATGCGGTACTTGGCGCAGATGCAGCCCATATAGAGGAACATCCAGTTGCATTTGCAATCATCATACGTTCGCCAAAAAGTTGTGTAACCAGCTTAATATATGGCGTTTCTCCACAACCAGCACAGGCACCTGAAAATTCTACTAACGGAGTTTTGAACTGGGTATCCTTATAAGACGGACCATAGGACAGATTTTCCTTGAAACTGACTTCTTCTACAACAAACTTCCAATTATCAACTTCTTTTGGTATCTGTGTTTCGATTGGCTGCATGATTAGTGCCTTTCCTTTTGCTGGGCAGACATCAGCGCAGTTACCGCATCCGGTACAATCCATTGGGCTTATTTGAATCTTAAATTGAAGCCCTTCATATGCTTTCCCGTTAGCTCCTTTTGTAACAAATGTATCAGGAGCTTTCGCTAATTCTTCCTCATTTAATAAGAATGGCCGAATAACTGAGTGAGGACATATATAAGAACATTGGTTACACTGAATACAACGCTCTACTATCCATTCCGGTACATTCACAGCAATACCGCGCTTTTCATATGCAGTGGTTCCAGAAGGAAAGGTCCCATCTTCTCTACCCGTAAAAGCACTGACAGGTAACTCACCACCCTTTAATTCTGACATCGGTCTCATAATATTATGGATGAAGTCAGGTTCTTTCTCATCCGCCTTTTCATTCCCTGTTATCCCATTCCAACTTTCCGGTATTGTAACCTTATGAATCGCTTTTATACCCTGAATAGCAGCATCCTGATTCATCTTCACAATTTTTTCGCCTTTTTTCCCGTACATTTTCGCAATTACATTATTCAATTCTCCCAGATATACTTCTTCTGGTAATACATCAATTAGTTTAAAAAAGGCACCTTGCATAACCATATTAATTCTGTTACCCAGTCCGATTTCTTCTGCTATTTTGATTGCATTAATCGTATAAAACTGAGTATTTTTTTCAGCTAGTTTTCTCTTCATAGAAGCTGTAAGATTACTCTCTAATTCCTCTTCATTCCATTGGGTATTGAGTACAAATATTCCACCTGGCTTTAAGCTTTCCAATAAATCATACTTGTTCACATAGGACTGATTATGACATGCTACATAATCTGCATGTGTTACTAAATACACTGATTTAATTGGTTCTTTACCAAATCTTAAATGTGAAACCGTAAGTCCACCGGATTTTTTCGAGTCATAGTCAAAGTATGCCTGAACGTTTAAGTCAGAGTGTTCCCCTATAATTTTAATTGCTTGTTTATTGGCGCCCACAGTACCATCCGATCCAAGTCCCCATACCTGGCATGCAACGAGTCCTTCTTGTTCCATATTGATTCCTTCTACGGATGGAAGTGATGTATTTGTAACATCATCGTTGATACCTATGGTAAATGAATTCTTAGGCTGTTCTTTTTTCAAGTTTTCGTATACACCAGCAATCTGATTTGGTGTTGTATCCTTAGATGCCAACCCATATCTGCCACCTACTACAACCGGTGTTTTACTCATTCCTTTTAAACTGGTACATACATCCAAGTAAAGTGGTTCTCCCACAGACCCCGGCTCCTTGGTTCGGTCAAGAACAGCAATAGCCTTTACTGTATTAGGTATTAAATTAATAAAATGCTCGACTGAAAATGGACGATACAGTCTTACTTTAATTAATCCGTATTTTTCACCCTTACTATTAAAATAATCAATGGTTTGCTCAATGGTCTGGGTTACCGAACCCATAGCTATAATCAGGTATTCTGCATCGGAAGCTCCATAATAATCAAATAGGTTATAACTTCTTCCAGTTTTTTCACCAATTTTTTTCATGTACTCCTGAACGATTGGTATAATATTCTGATAGAAAGGATTTGCTGCTTCTCTTTCCTGAAAATAAATGTCAGAATTTTGTGCAGTACCACGTACTACTGGATGATTCGGAGAAAGAGCTCTGTTTCGGAATGCTTTTACCGCCTCCATATCTAACAATTCCATATAATCGCTGTATTCTAATGTTTCTATTTTCTGTACTTCATGACTGGTGCGAAATCCGTCAAAAAAATGAACAAATGGAAGTCTTCCTTTAATGGCTGATAAATGAGCAACTGCTGCAAGATCCGCTACTTCTTGAACAGAACCGGATGCCAGCATTGCACAGCCTGTCTGCCTGGTTGCCATCACATCCTGATGATCACCAAAAATACTTAATGCATGGGTAGCAATCGCTCTTGCACTTACATGAATTACACCAGGCAATTGTTCACCTGCTACTCGATACATATTCGGTATCATTAAAAGTAATCCCTGAGAGGCAGTAAAGGTAGTTGTCAGTGCACCCGCCTGTAAGGAACCATGAAATGAACCTGCAGCTCCTGCCTCTGATTGCATTTCAACCACATTTACTTCCTGACCGAATACGTTCTTTCTTCCACTTACTGACCATTCATCGGTTAATTCAGCCATTCCGGAAGAAGGAGTAATCGGATATATTGTTGCAACATCGGTAAAAGCATAAGCTGCATAAGCTGCCGCAGTACCTCCATCAACTGTCATTTCAATCTTTGACATCTACAATTCCCCCTTTCTATAATCTACTTCCGTTATCGACCCAGTTCTTAGCATCAATAACGCTATCTAGTGACGGTTTATTCACCTGATCCACTCTATAATTATCCTCTGAATTCTGCCAAGCTGCAGTTCCCTCATTATTGGTGGGATCACAGGCATTAAGACGTTTATTATCTTTTCCCTGTAATTTTTCTTCCTTTTGATATATCATGTTAGCCTCCATCATATTAAATAAAGTTCCAATTCAAAAAATAGCACAATGCTACTTAAATTGTTTCCTATTTTTATCATTACTATTACCTTTTTAGAGATGAAGTCCCCTTTATTTAGGCTTTTGATAAAATAATTGAAAGCAGACTCACGAAATACAAATAAGCTGCTGTCAGACTA
>DPVV01000092.1:4181-20182 GCA_003526525.1 Lachnoclostridium phytofermentans
ACGTTAGTTTGACAGCAGCTTATATAAGTGTTAATAGAAACAAGGAAGGAATCAAAAGTACTAGAGCGATTAAGGCCTTTTTCCACGAAGATAGTATTAATAGCACTATTATAAATAACATTAACTTTTAGATATTTTATTTTTGTACCTGTCTTCCCTCATGATCCATCTCATAATTCTCTGTGTAGATCAACTTAGAAATAGGCACGATTTCATAACCTTTATCTTTTAACCCTACAATTAATTCTTCCAATGCGTCTGCGGTAAATTTAGCTCCGTTATGGCAAAGTATGATAGAACCATTTCCTAGATGTTTATTATTCAAGACTTGTTTAAGAATGCTATCTTTTCCGTAGTCTTTCCAATCTAGGGAATCCACATCCCACTGAATACAATAATATCCGCATTCTTTTGTTGCCTGAATCAAGGTATTATTGTAATCACCGAAAGGTGGTCTAAAAAGTTGCATATCCTTCCCAGTAAGTGTTTTTACTTTATCATGCGGTGTCATGATTTCTTTTACCGACTGCTCTTTTGAAAGCTTTGACATCTGCTTATGGTTTTCACTATGATTTCCTAAATCATGGCCTGCTGCCGCTATTGCTTTTACATCGTCAGGGTATTTTTCAATCCAGCCACCGGTCATAAAAAATGTAACATTAACATTTTGTTTCTTTAATATTTCTAATATCCGAGCAGTATCTTCATTCCCCCAGGCTGCATCAAAGGATAATGCAACTTGTTTTTTCTCTGTCTTTACACAATAAATTGGTAGTTCTCGTTTCTCTCCTGCTGCTTTCGCAATGATCTTTGGAACAAAATAAACCCCTACCGCTATAACTAAGATGATGGAAAGTACTAAGATTCCAGTTTTGCACCATTTTCCCAATTTTTCTTTATCAATCTCAAATTGCATAGTACTACCTCATTAAAATATGTATTACTATATTTATATTGAGAATGCAAATGGTTATGATAAGATTTCTTAACTTTAATATCATCTTGAGTTCTGCAATTCCTTGATTTGACCGAAATTACAATCATCCCTTAATTAAAGTAATTAGAAATCATAATGGCAATTCAGTTAACTTTTAAGTTATTGCTTGGATTATCATAAATTTTTAATCCAGGCTCCAGCCATTGTAATCCAGTTTTGGCATTCTTTTTGAATAGCAAAATTACCAGTTTCTTCTGTTGCCAAAGATAAACCATGTCTTCCATTTGGATAGATATGAAGTTCGAAAGGAATACCAATCTTTTGCATTGCTTCCGCAAAAAATAAACTGTTTTCTACCGGCACTATCTCATCACTGACAGTATGCCATATAAATGCAGGTACCGTATTTATATTCACACATTTTTCTAAAGATAATTTTTCCACCATTTCATCATATTGACTTCCAAGTAAATTAACAAAACTTTCTTTATGCCCAAATCTCCCAGAATTAATAACAGGGTAGCTTAAAATCATACCATTGGGCTTAATCTGTTCTTTGGATACTCCAATCGCCTCTGATAGAAAGGGATCCTTCCACATAGTACCTAAATTTGCTACCAAATGTCCACCGGCAGAAAATCCACATACGACAATTTTGTTATGATCAATGTTCCACTCCTTAGCTTTTTCTCGTATATATAAAATTGTACTTGCAAGTTGTAGTAAAGCGATTGGATACTCCGTTGGCTTTACACTATACCGCAAAACACAAGAATGATACCCCATACTATTAAAATGAAGTGCCACTGGCTCACTTTCTCGGTCCGAGGTTGACTGATATCCACCTCCTGGACAGATAATGATAATGGGGCGCATGCGGTCTTTATCAATTTCTGGTGTATTATCTAATATATAGGTATATAGACTTGCTATATTGCTCCGAACTACTATCTCAATTTTTTTATGTAACATAATCATACCTCTCTCTAGTTATCAAATCCGAACTTCACAAAGCAGTAACCATCATCTCTCCAAATTGACTTTGCTTTTCCTTCTTCTGCCCAGTCAGGAACAGAGCTAAAACTTGCTCCGTTGACAAACTGCCATTGGGCAATCCATTTCAATTCTTCAAACGTAATCCCCCATCCACAAAGGGCAAATGTCTCAGACAAAACTCTGTCCTTTCCCAACTGTTCAGCTACAGAAGATACTTGCTTAGGTGTAACTGGACTCCCAATTCATTATAGTCTCCTTATTTTATGTAACATTTTCTTATACATATTTATTAAGAGTTATTTTCCCCCTGAGACATCTGTAACTTTGCAGAATTAATTTTCAAATAGTTTTAAATCTTATGCCCTAACATATCAGATTCGACCATCGAAGTGCCATGAATTACAAATGTCCTTACTTCAAACGGTTGAAAAACTAACTTTGTTTCAATATTAAAATAATCTAAATTAATTTTGGTTACGCAACTTTTATCCGTTTCGTTTATCAAACGCATCAAATAAGTGTCTTCCTTCGTTTGTTTAAATGCAGATAACACAATAATCTCATTTTCTATTTCTACTAATTTTTTTGGTAATACGCCTTCACAAGAAGGAAAATGACTAAGAACATACGGCTTTTCATTCCATCGTTGTGCTAGTGTACTACATTTATCTTTTATTTCTCCTGCTTGAATTCGAATCTTAAATTGACGTTCTCCCATATCAATATGAGGAAGATACCGATCTGTTGGCACAATTTTTCTTTTTTCAATCGGATGAGCAGAATAAGCAGGTGTTCTTAGTAAAGACAAAAGTATATTTCCACTATCAGCACAGCCTCCATAAATACCTTCATTAAAAACTGCTAATACTTTATTTCCCATTTCTAGACTACACCATTTTTGAAAATTAACTTCTTCCCCATTTTGATGCAATTCTTCATATCCATACATAGTTTCCCCTAAAAATGTCGGATTTTCAAAAAATGAATTCAAATTACATTTTACCATCTTATTTACACCGTTAATCAATGTAGTAATCGTAACATCGATATAAGAATCCATTTTAGGAATGCAATACTCGATCACTGCATAAGAATTTTCGTAATGAAATACACCTTGTAATATAACTCTTACTTCTCCATCTTCAATCACATTTATATTGGATTCTGTATTCCCTTGATACCCACGAAAAGAATTTGCATCCTCCATTGACAGCAATGTAAACTCTCCCATTTTTTTATCAAAACGATTGACTGTCATTCCCCAAGGATCCTCGTTATCATCAAACACTTCTAATCTACAGGAGTTTTCTTTTAAGTAATCCATGCCATTTACGTTATATTTATCAATATACCCGGTATGAATATTAATCCAAACTTCCATACCTTTGTTTTTTATGATAAAGAAATCACCTTGAATATAACTTGACTTTTTGTTGGTTTTTTCCACCAATTCCAATTTACAGTCAAAGCGATTCATACAAGAAGGCTGTAGCACACCTCGAAAAACTATCTTTTTTCTCCAATCTAAATTGATACTACATTCTGGCTTTTCATTTTGAGATGGCAGCATAGTGCCATTACAGTCATAAACCCTTCCTATTGTTGTTTTTGTTTCATCCCATCCCTGATCCTCTAACTGAAATTCTGTCACTATTTCCGTATCGATAGTATATGGATATGGGTTGTACACTAAGATAGGAATTTCTCCGCTTTTTCCAGTTTTTTGCCCAGAAGCCAATAAAAAAAATACTTCTGTACAAAGTTCATCCAGACTTGTAAGTGCCTGAGATAATCGCATTAATTCTTCTTTTTCTGAAGACTGTACCATAGTTCCAGGTAAAATATCATGAAATTCTGAAAAAAGCAATGATTTTTGTATCTTCTTTAAGTCATCCATCGGATATTCCATTTTTCTATGTAATGCAGCGTGACTTAACATTTTTTCTGTAAGATAAAGTTTATTTTCTAATTGACGATGCAACTGTTTTACTCGAACCATGGACGTATAACATCCAACCATGCAATGAACCAAAGACTGCTTTCGTACTTCTAACTTTGACCGATCCAATTCTTTAAAATAATCTTCTGGTGTTGAATGTATGATATGATATTCATCATGGTTAGCGATAAAAGAATTAACTTGTTCCAAGTCGACTTTTGATGCGCCGCCGCCATGATTACCAATGCCCCATAACACCAAGCTCTGTTCTCTGTCCGGATATTCTCTTATATATTCCTCCAATTTTTTTTCAGTGTTACCTTTTAAAGAGTTATACCCTCTAAATACTTTGTGTGCCACAATCCTACTTCCATCATATCCCTCCCAAAGGAAATCTCCATATTCCATCTCTGTAGGCCTCATAAAAAAATACGAATCATACCCTGTCTTTTTTAATATTTGAACTAAGCCTCTACTATGGCCAAATGAGTCGACATTCATTGCTGTCTTAGGTGTGATATTAAATTTCTCTTTAAAAAATTGTTTTCCTATTTCAATTTGTCGAACGATTGATTCACCACTTGGCATTAAGCAATCCGGTTGCAGATACCAGCCTCCCATGATATGCCACTTGTTTTCTTCAACTAGTTTTTGTATTCTTTTAAATAATTTCGGATCGTATTTTTCTACCCACTCATATAGTAACGCTTCATTATGATTAAATATAAAACCATCATATTTTTCACAAAATGCAGCGGCGACCCTAAATGTTGATAATGTTTCAGCGACTCCTTCTTTCCGCTGCCAAAGCCAAACAGGGTCTAAATGAGCATTACACAGTAAATGTATTTGTTTCATCGTTTTCCTCATTTCTGCGCTGCTTTTTGCGCATCTTAAGTTTGTGTGCGCAGCGCAGACACAAACTTGCTGAGTGAAAGATTTGAAAAATCTTTCACTCTTCCTCCCTCTGCCGTATTATCACGACCTGACTATATACTTATATTTTTAACTAATAATTCATAACCCTTTGGCACAATGACCTCACGGTGAACTCCCTTTTCGTCTGAAGATATATGAATCTTTAATTGTTCACCATCTATAGGAAGTATCAGATCGAGCGAAGTGAATAGCTGATTGACCGGGTGCATTTCAATTACTTTCCCAATCTTGTCAATTCTGCTAATACCAACTGCATCTCTGTGAATACAGCGAATTACATGGGATGCGAATCCATGATTACAGCTTGCATATGGCTCATTATGTTCCCACAAGGTTCCTACCTTTACCGCCATACCTAGGAAATAACCTTCTATTTCTTTTATTACTCTATCTCTCTCATAAAACTTAGATAATAATTCAAGTCTTAGATAATTACCTATAAAAGCATTAGAAGGATGAATATAACTATATGTACCAACCTTATTCAAAGGTCCAAAATTTTGTAATAATATATTCCATAATTCATAGTTTTTCTCAATTGTTGCTATATCAAAATAAAATGCATAATATTGTGTCGTTTCTGTAATGTTATTTGTTAGTTCTAATCTTCCATTCAATCGAATAGCATTGTCAATAAAAAAGTTCCCATTAAACCCTTGTTCTAATATGACTTTTTTAATATTTTCAGATTTTTCAATCAGGCTATTATCTTGATACAATTTACCAGCTATTTTCAAGGCATAAGAATAAACCATGTTTGTTGGGTAATTCACATCTTGAATAAAATCATTGCATTTTGACCATTCCACAAAGATCCAGCCGTCTAACTGCTCTAATAATCCATATTCATTCTCATACTTTTGAAAGTATTCAAAAAGTTGATATACCCTGACTTTCGATCTTTCCACCATTTGTTTATCATTCGTTCTCTGATAAAATTCATAAAGTTCCAGAACAAACCAAAGCGACCAGTTGGGTATATATACACTATCATAATGATCTGCCGGATAGCACATAGGTAGCATCCCCTTTGGCAGATAGTCAAAAGTCTCTGGTAACAAATAATTCTCTATAAAATTATTTTCAATCTTTGAATTACCTGTGAGGTCATATTCAACTCTTGATGTAAAATAGCTGTCACATAACCACCCAGCCCTTTCTCTTGATGGACAATCCATATATATATCAACTGCATTTTGCATAAAGGTGTGTAATCCCGCTTGATATATTTGATTGATTGCATCGTTATTACAATGGAAGAATGCTAAATTAGTATCTGGATTTTTTAATTCTCGTATATATACTGACTCAATGAAACAATCACCTTCTACAACAATAATTTTCATATATTTCATTGTGTAAGGTTCTATTGTCTCTAACTGGTATTCTCCCTCTTCTAATCCATACTGAATTACGTTGACACATTCAAGTCTTTTAAAGTCAATATCTCCTTGGCTAAGCACTTCATCAAATACAATATAAAGTTTTGTTTTGTTACTACATTTGATTTTCAAACCTATAAAACCTGTAATGTTATTCTCAAACGCATACATAACAGCAGTATTTTCTAGCAAATTGAGGCTCTGATCCATAGGGTACTTAGTATAAATAGAATCTGTCTCTATGGTCTCAATCTTTTGTATATCATCTGATAGATGCAGTGAAAGTTCATCTTCTGTATATCCCTTTAAAGTTTCTCCTATATGAAGCAAGGAACGATCCTTCCAAAGATTTGTAACTTCTTTGATTCTTATATGTTCTTTTTGAATAATATATCTAGGATATGTATTTTCTAAAGCAGGGTAAGAAACACCTCTCTCAAGAAGATTCTTTTCCTCTAATATCTCACAAGAAAGAATACGATTGGGAAAGAATTGACCTGTCCTCCATAGAACATCATTACTGTTATATTGATACGCCTCTACAAAGGGTCTTTGAAAACTATATCTTTGTACTTTTTGTATCTTATATGGAAGTTCTAATGCCTCAAATCCTTCATTTCCTTTTAGCCCCGTAGCATTTAATATTTTATTACCACAAGTAACTTCTGCTAATAAAAATGATTCCTGATCTAGGGTGTAATAACTGTTTACATTATAACCTACGACCTCAATGGCTAATCTATTATGAGAGTTATTCAGTTTGTCTGTTAAATTATATTCGTCAATTCTATAATAGCCATGTGCACTCCTTGCGGGACCGGATCCAATATAATTACCATTTAAATAAATACGGTATATTGAAGATGCTGTAATATGAAGGATGGTTTGTGCACTATCCTCTTTCATTATATCTGCACAAAAACCAATTAATAGATTCTTTTCTGTGCTTCTACCTTTTGGCCATATAGGCTGAGCTATATTTAATTTTATCATTCAATTAACCACCTTATTATTATTAAATAGTACCTGCTTTCTATTTTGCTTTGCTATATCAGGTAATTCATCAAGAATGTGACGAATGGGTTCTAGTACGATTTCATTATTATAAATATATTTACCATGCTCCAAATATTGAAAGCTACCTGTACAATCTATTGAAATAGGAAGTGAAGCATTATCATAACCTAATAACAAACCACCATGAAAATATTTCTTATATTCACTTGGTGTATTTTTATTTTGCATCTTTTCAGCTCGTAACGAGATAGGAAATTGAAGACTTATCTTTAATCCCTCTTCCACAGGCACTGTTACCTGCACAAAACCTTCTTCTACACAAACGGTTTGGCATTTCCCATTCACAAGGACCTTTATACTATTTTCAGGTACCCAAGAGGGAATATAAAACTGTATGTTCTTTTTCCCTATCATATTTGTTTTTATTATCTCTAATTCCACATTTCCATGGTAAGGATATTGTGTATGTTCCTTACATTCGATAAAACCTTCCTTAGATTTTAACTCAAACTTAGAATCAAAATAAAAAGGTAAAACAATGGAATCCTCATTATAAAGCGCAATGTTTTTTGATACATTGGCAAGACCATCTGAACCTCTCATAGTACAACACCAGTATGCTTCATAGATACCTTCCTGACCATTAAGGTATTGATTGTCTCCTAGACACGTATCACATCCAAATCCACCATTTGGTCTTTGCGCATATCCCAATCCATTAAAATAAATATTATGGGCATCCTCTAAATATCTTTCATTCTTTGTATGTTTCCATAGTTGAAAAGAAACAATATAGGAATCTACAATCGCACATGGTTCTGTCCACTCTGGCCTATTAAACCAATTATAATTAGAATAATTCTCTGTCATTCCCTCTGTTCTATATATGTCATAAAAATGAATGATTTGCTCAAGCAATTCATTATTTCCCTTTAATTCATAATAACGTAAGGCCCCTCTTAAACCTGATAAGGTTGCATGTGTTTGAATTGATATGCCCAGTAAGTCAATCTGAAAGAATTTATCTAACATCTCCTTGATCAATTCCTCTAATTCAGGTAATCTTAATAATTCGTAAGCTTGGGTTGCACCATCTAACATAATAAATGCACAACCAATATCCGTGGATGTATACCAGTTATTAACTAATGTACCAGTTAATTTCCCCATTGCTTCTCCTTTGGGTTGAATCTTATCATATTCACGATCCTTTGGTGAAGCTGGGTATTCTTTATAATGATTCCTAGCTGGAAGTAATAACTTGTTTACTATGGATTTAATCATCTGAAGTACAGATTCATCCTTTTTCCATAGGTAGAATTCAATGAAACCTCTTAATAACCAACTATGTCCTGATAACTGCTGTTCACTTATAATACCTTCTGGGTATATTTCACCAAGATATTCCTTAGAATTAAAGTGTTTTGGGAGTAATCTCATAATTTCATCTAAGTAAGCTGGTTCTCTTTTGGTAGTTTGTCCTAACATAGTAAGTGCAAGAATCGCCCTTCCTTCCCAGTCTCCCGGCCAATTTGCCTGATCTGCTTCAAAAACTTTTTCAGGCCGGTACCAAATACTCTCTAACCTTGAGTAATTCAATAAGGTTCTCATTGCTAAGTCACCATATATTTGTATGTTATCTAAACTAATACTCTTCATTATAATCACACCCTTTCTCATTTAATGTAATATCAACTTTTCTTAAAATGAGGAAGTATACGATTCATACTTCCTCATTCATACTTTAACTATTTACCTAGAGATATTTTAAACACTGCTTTCATTTCTTCTGTTGCAGCATCATAATCACCATTTGCCTTGAAGTCATCTAAAATTTCTTGCCATACTTTATTGAATTCTTCATCAGATTTTGTTGATAATAAGGATGCAATCTTTGTTGTTTTAATAACACTCCAATAATAACCACTCGCTGTATTCGATTTTTCACCTGCACTCGGTAAAACAGTACCGTCTCTGTTAAGCATCTCTGTTGATACATAAGCATAGGAAGATGTATAAGCATCCATTTTTAATGGATAGCTACGATCCACAGATTTCTCATTGAATAATATGGCAGGTGCACATAAGGTTGCTTTCGCATGTGGTGCATAATCTTTACCAACAAGACCGTAATATTCTGCCCCACGTCCATCTGCTGTCTTTGTGTTAGAAATTACAGCATTGGCAAATTCTGCATCTTTAAATACTTTTACGCCATCTTTTATTTCCCATAGTCCAGCACTTTCAGGTCCCCAGGACATTAAATCCTTTGCTTCCTCTGTTTGAAACCAATCGAAATATTCTAATAATCTTGGTATATCTTTGCAATTTTTATTAATCATGATATTCTTAAACCCACAAGGGAAAGAAGCGTCAACATATGAATTTGCTGATGTTTCTGGCCATGGAATAACTTTTAGATCACTACCTTGTTCTTTTAGGCTTGCTCTAACTGTTGCAAGATCAATTCCGCCTGGGAAAACAACTGCAACTCTACCAGACGCTACTTTTTCCTGGTATTGTTCACCCTTATGTATAATATAATCCTTATCAATTAAATCTTTATCAAACCAATTTTTCCATGTTTTATAAAATTCTTTCATACCAGGATTAAATAGGAATCCACTTACTTCCATCGTATCTGGATTACAGTACCATCCACCAGTAGGAGCACTAAGAACACTCATATGAAATCCACCCCAATCAGGAAGGGATAGTGGAATAACCGGTTTTCCATCAACTTTTAAATTAAGCTCTTTTACTTTTGTTAATAATGTTTCTAAATCTGCTACTGTCTTAATTGACGGAGTAATCTGTATGTCTTCCTCTGTAATTTTTCTAGAATTAGCATCCAATTCAGATTGTAATTCGCTTACTGTTTTGACTGTATACCCTGCTTGTTTTAAAATGCTTTCATTAACAAGTAATGCCCAGTTACCTGGTCTTGAATAGTAAGGATCATTTACAACATCCGCTAATTCAGGATTTTTCAGGTCAATTTCACCACCACTCATATCACCAGGTATCGCAACTAGTTTCCCGTCAACAGATAATCTATTCCAACCTATATCACTTATATATTTATCTGTATTTTTCATTAAATCTTTATATTCTGATAAATCAGCAAAAGCACCTGTTTCGTAAAATGCAGCTATATTAGGATTATCAACAATAACCACATCTGGAACAGTATCAGAAGCAACTAACATATTAATTCTCTCAATTGGTGTCATCCCCCCATTGAAAGTAACATCAGATACGCTAATACCAAATTTTTCTTTAATTGCAGGTGACACTACATCATTTGGATTATCATAATCTGCACCAGCTGTTTCATCGAAAACAGTTAATACGCTATATTGTATAGGTTCTTTTGTATCAGATGCTGCACTCTCACCATTTTGTCCTGCGGAAACGGCCACATCATCTTTCGTCTCTTTCTTGTCTTTACTACATGCTGTTAAACTCGATACAATCATGGTTAATATTAATAGTACACTGATAAATCTCAAACTTTTATTCATATCTGTCCTCCCTTAAATTAAGTAATTTCTAAATTTTAGATGCATATGGATCCTATATGCACCTTATGTAAAGTCCAATTGAACCTACATTCAAATTATTCTTTTACTGCACCTAGCAACATTCCTTTTACAAAATATTTTTGTAAAAATGGATAAACAATTACAATTGGTACCGTTGCTACAATCACTGTGGCCATCTTTAAGGCCTCCGATGTGACGCTAGTGTTTTGTTGCATCTTTTTCATAATATCTAAAATACTATTTGTCTGTGATTCAAGAATAAGCTTTTGTAATATTGTTTGAAGTGGATACATCGTTCCCTTGTTAATAAACAAGAATGCATCAAACCATTCATTCCATTGTGATACACCGATGAATAAGCCAATCGTAGCAATAATAGGTTTACTATTTGGAATTACAATTTTACAAAATATCTTAAAATCTGAAGCACCATCAATGCGCGCTGATTCCTCTAATCCGCTCGGAATTTCTTCAAAGAATGATTTCATAATCAACATATGAAATCCACTAAATAACATTGGTAGTATATAAACTAAGTAGTTGTTAATTAGGTGTAACTTGGTAATTAAAACATAATAAGGAAGTAATCCACCACTAAAATACATGGGAATTAAGAAATATATTAAAATTTGTTTTTTACCAATTAAAGTGCTTTTTGATAAAGAGTATGCAGCCAATGAGGTTACTGTTAAGTGAAGTACGGTACCAACTACTGTCCTCCCGACTGATACAAAAAATGCCTTTACTATCCCATTATTTGCAAATACTGCACAAAAATTTTCTAATGTTGGTTTAAGTGGATAAAACGTAACAACTTTTGCAGTACTTGCAACTCCATCACTGAGGGAATACATTAAAACATACCAAAATGGATAGAGTGTTAAAAAACATAGCATTACCAACAAAAAGAAATTAAGAAACGAAGAAACTTTACTACCTTTACTTGTTTTATATTTCATATTTTTTCCTCTCATATGCATGGTTAATCTATAATTGAATGACCATTCATCTTTTTTGACCACTTAAAACCAATGAATACCAAAACTATTGAAAATAGTGATTGTGCCAATCCAACTGCAGTTGCATAAGAATATTTTGCAAGCTGAATACCTGTTCTATAAACATAGGTATCAATTACTTCAGCTTGTGTTGCCACTAATGGATTCATTAAATTATAAACCGAATCAAATTGTCCACGAACTAGGTTTCCTAGATTAAGAATGAACATCAAAGCTATCGTTGGTGCAATACATGGTAACGTGATATGAAGAATTTGTTTGAATTTACCTGCTCCATCTACCATTGCTGCCTGATAAAGTTCTGGATTGATACTAGATATTGCAGCTAAATAAATAATTGAATTCCACCCAACTTCTTTCCATACATTTGACAAAATTAAGATAGTTTTAAAATATGCTCCTTCTCTCATAAAATTAATTTCATCATGCCCAAGGAATTTAATTATTAAATTTAAACCACCATAGGGATCTAATATTCTATATACCAATGTTGCAACGATAATCCAGGATACAAAATGAGGTAAATATGTAATTGTTTGAAAGAGTTTCTTCATCCTTACGTTTTTTACATTATCTATCATTAAAGATAATATAATTGGTGCTGGGAAAACAAATACAATTGAAAGTAAACTTATTTTTATTGTATTCATAAATGCATTAATGAAAGTTGGATCTTTAACAAACTTCACAAAATTGTCTAGTCCGACAAACTCATTACCAAAAAAACCATTTTGAACTTTAAAGTCTTGAAATGCAATTCCAATACCAACCATAGGTAGGTAGTTAAATATGAAAACTGCAATTGCAGCTGGCAATAGGAATAGATAATACATCTTTTGCCTTCTTATTCTTGATAACGTCGTTATTAAAGAATTATTAGTTTTATTTGTATTTTTTATCATTTTATCATTCCTTCTCTCACTCTCTTGTCTATGCTAATATAATAGTACATGAATAACCAACATGAAAGTCTATAACTCACAGATATACACTAACATTCCACAGTTGTTCGTTTGAAGTAAAAAAAGAAACTCCAATATCATATAATGAAACATAGTTGATGTAATTCTGCTCATTAAATAATATAGAGTTTCTTAATACTTATTTATAATATTAATACATTGCAACTTCTCTTACTCGTTCCTAAGAGGATTATTGTAAACTTTGGTCATGTTAATTATTCTAAATCAAATCTCCTATTTTTCCAATATGTTCTTCCTTACTTAGAATTGGAATAGTTACTGTCACTCGAGTTCCAATATCTACTTGAGTATCAATTCCCAGTCCATATTGAGTACCAAAATAAAGTTTAATACGATCAGCCACATTTTTTAAACCATATCCACTTAATGATGATTCATAGGCATTTGTTAGTACTTCCAATACTTTTTCCTGTGTCATGCCAGTCCCATTATCCTCTATAACAAATATAATATCATTGGAATCATTGCTAACTTTAATACTAAGTTTTCCTTTTTTCTTTCGAGGTCTTAATCCATGTACCAATGCATTTTCTACTATCGGCTGGATAATTAAATGAAGCGTGTAATAATCTAGAACTTCATTTTCTATTTCAATGTTTTCTTCAAAATCCATGTTATACGTGAACTTATATATTTGAATATAACATTTAATAAGATCAAGTTCTTGTTTTATGGTTGCAATCACCATGCCCTTATTCAAATGATATTTAAAAAATCCCGTGAGTTGTTCCACAACATTATCAATATCTTTCGCTCCAATTTCTTTTGCTTTCCAACGAATAGTAGCTAATGTATTGTAAATAATATGTGGATTAATGTTAGCTTGTAATAGTTCTAATTTTAATCGACTACTTTCTGTTTGTAGAGTCATTTCGGTTTCAACATGGTTATTAATTTCTTTAATTAAAGAATTAAACATATTGTCCAATTGACCAATTTCATCTTTCCCCTCAATTGGGTCTATTTTTTCATAACGATCTTCTTTGATAATAGCCATCTTTTTCATAATCTTTGATAAACGTTTTGTAATAACATTAGACATAACAATGGTTATTAAAATGGATGACACAATCGCTATAATTAGTATGAATAAGGTAGCGTCTTTAATAGAGGACATACTCTGAGTAATTTGTCTATAAGGATAGATTCCAATCATATGCCATCCGGTCACTCTAGAAACATTATTGACAACAATATATTTCTCGCCGCCAAAATCTATGATAGAATCACCGATATCTTTATCTTTTATTCTTGGTAATAAAACTTGAGCATCCTCCAAATTTATATTATTATTTCTACTACTAATAAAATTATCTTCATCATCAAACAAATAAATATCCATTAATTTTTCATTATCACTTAAAGAAATTAAATCTATAATTTTTGATTTTGGTATGAGAATTGATAGAATACCTATTGGCTTTAACGATTTAAAATCTTTATGTACTCTATTAACAGAAATAAATTCCTTTCCCTGATCCAGAAACAATCCACGCCACTTTATTCTACCATTTTCCTTTTCAGTAGATTTTACCCACTCTTCATTTGCAATCTTATTATATTCTCTAACAATACCTCCATCAATCGGAAATGTAGAATTCATTGTATAAATTTTTACTTTTGAGTTCAGTAGAACATAAGAGTTATTAGAATATTTGCGTTCTATGACATCATCCATAATAGGATCAATTGTCTTATAAATTTCATTTTGATATGCATCTAAAACATGTAAAACATTCTTTTTTTCATAGTTTCTTGTAAGTGCTCGTTGAATTAAAATATTAGAAAAAATAGAATCACTTTTAATTACATAAGAATCTAGTATACTATCTAAAAGGAAAACCGTACTATCTAGTTTATTGGTTATAAAAGCTTTTTCATTATTCTCAAGCCTTCTAATAGATAAATTATAAGTACTGATTCCAACCAATAAAACAATAAAAAGTGTAAAGGTAGTATAAACAATGATTAGTTTCTTCTTTAATGAATAATCTCTATAAAAAGTTTTAACAAACTGCATCATGCTTTCCTCCCAGTAAAAAACTATTTTGATGCTGCTAATTTATATTCTTTCGGCGATAAGCCGGTCCATCGCTTAAATAATGTACGAAAATATGCTTCATTTTTATAACCAACCATTAGACTAATATCCTGTATTCTATAATTATCCTTGTGAGTAATAAGCTTTTTTGCTTTATTCATTCTTACTTGTGTAAGATAATCTAAAATAGTTGTATCTGTTTCTGCTTTATAATAATTGTTAAGATAATTTGCATTGTAAAATAGTGCTTGCGCTATGGAATTTACAGTGATTGGTTCCCTATAATGTTCTTCAATATAGCAAGCTATTTCATCTGTAAGCTGGTGCCCTCTACGCTCTTTTTTTTTATTTATATAGTTTATTGTAAAACAAATAACATTTCTTAGCCACATCTTAACATCATATATAGTCTCAAACTTCATGAGCTTCTCCCAAATCAATTCTTCTTTCCCAAATATATCTTCGAATGTTATTGAAAATTCATTGATTGCGTTCTGAATACACATAATAATCATAAAACATGTATTACGAACAACTTTCTTTGATGCAGACGCCTCAAATCCTTCAAACAATTTTATTACAAATTGACTTGCTAAGCCTTCATTCCCTGAAAGCAATATCTCATTTATTTTGGTTTGGATATCGGTAAGTTCTAATGATTCAATCTTTTTTATATTTTTTATATCTTCATAATTAATAAGCTGCTTTGTACCTAAGTTAAATTTATATTTTAGGGCATCTAGCGCATGCAAAAAGGTTTCTCCAATTTGTTCAAAATCGCAAGTAACTTCGCTAATTCCAATGGATATACTAATACTATTCTTACTCAGTGTTTCTATAATTCGATCTCCAATGGAGTAAGCTTCTTCTAAAATATTAACTTCATTCTCATTGTCAGATGATAGTAGAAGTGCGAAATCTCTGTCCATTCTCACGTCTATAATTCCAGATTGATTGCTAATAATATGATTAATACTTTGCTGTAAGTGCATATATAAAATTTCTTGTTGTTCAAAGTCCTTTTGAGATACAACATTATCGTAATCATCAAATTCTATAGCCAAAATAAGATAACAGCATTTATATATAGTAAGTTCAAAGTACTCCATTCTCTCTAACATTTGTCTCTTATTATGATACTTCCCATAAAATAAATCTTTTTTAAATTTATCAGTTAAAAATGGTTTGCTTAACCTAACTAAC
>DPVV01000427.1:0-162 GCA_003526525.1 Lachnoclostridium phytofermentans
ATAAACAGTACATAAAAGGGTTGTTATATTTTCTTTTGTTTCTAGGTTTTTTACTGTATTTTATTTTTTATGGGATTGATGCTATAAAAGGGTTTCTTACACTGGGAACTCAAAAAGCGGATGCATGGCTAGGTATTAAGGGGGACAACTCGGTACTCCTTC
>DPVV01000427.1:302-3421 GCA_003526525.1 Lachnoclostridium phytofermentans
CAACTCGGTACTCCTTCTCATCTTGGGAATCTTAGCTTTAATATTAATTTTGCTGTTTTTATGCTGTTATTTTAATAACATCAAGGATGTGAAGAAAACAGTTCTAAGGGTACAACAAGGGAAAAACCCCCTCACATTCAGAGAAGAGGCTTCTCAATTACTGGATAGAAAATTCTATCTAAGTGTACTATTCTTTCCAATCCTTGGGGTATGTATATTTAACATTGTACCGATTGTTTTTATGATATTTATTGCCTTTACGAATTACGGTGGGAATATTATACCGCCAGAGCTTGTGGACTGGGTAGGCTTTCAGAATTTTAAAAAGCTTTTAACATTATCACAGTTTGCACCAACGTTCTTTCGTATCCTATTATGGAACTTATTATGGGCAGTAGTATCCACAGCCATCAATTATTTTGGCGGTTTATTTTTAGCCTTACTCTTAAATAAAAAATGTGTAAAAGGAAAAGCATTTTGGAGGGCATTTCCGGTGCTTGCTTATGCAATTCCTGGTTTTATAACCTTGCTAGCATTTAAGTTTATGTTCTCTTATGGAGGGCCGATAAATCAATTGATTATAGGAGCTGGACATAAGGCAATCGGTTTTTTAGATTTGGATGCAAAATGGACTGCAAGGATCATCGGATTTGGAGTGAATGCATGGATTAGCATACCAACAACGATGTTACTTGCCACAGGAATTTTGTCCAATATGGATGAAACATTATCAGAAGCAGCAAAAATAGATGGAGCAGGACCATGGAAACGATTCAAAAAAATAACTTTTCCATTTGTCCTATTCTCTACAACGCCGGTATTAATCACTCAATTCATGGGTAATTTCAATAACTTTGGTATCTTCTATTTCTTGCGAGGTGGATTGTATCTAGATGGTTATTTCTTAGCAAGTGATACGGATTTATTGATAAATTGGCTGTATAACCTTTCGATTGATAACAATTATTATAATATTGGTGCAGCAATCAGTCTGGTTATCTTCTTGTTAACATCAATCTTTTCACTTTTGATTTATGTAAGATCACATTCCTATAGAGAGGAGGATACCTTTCAATGAGACAAAAACAAAGTTTTATAAAAAACTTGGATACCATAGTCACCTATATCATTTTAATTTTGGTTGCCTTAGTATTTTTCTTCCCTTGTCTGTGGTTAATCCTTGCATCCTTTTCAAAATCAGGAACCATTTACTCCTTTGATGGATTTTTCCCAACGGAGTATAGCCTCGATAGTTTTCGTATGTTATTTACCGATACCGCTATCTATAATTATCCAAGATGGTTTTTAAATACCCTCTTCATTGCCTCCTTTAGCTGTATCTTAAGCACCTTTTTAGTAATATTAACTGCGTATACAATGTCACGATTTCAGTTTAAGGCTAGAAAACCAATTATGAAAACTACTTTAGTACTTGGTATGTTCCCTTCTTTTATGGGAATGATAGCAGTTTACTTATTGATGACCCAGTTTAATCTGATTAATAATCATTGGGGGCTTATCCTGATTTATAGTGCTGGAGCACCGATGGGATATCTTACGCAGAAGGGATTCTTTGATACAATACCGACTTCAATCGATGAAGCTGCTAGAATCGATGGTGCGAACAATTTTACTGTTTTTCGTAAAATAAATTTACCGCTTTCTATGCCGATTATTGTCTATACCGCATTAACTTCTTTTACTTGGCCATGGAGTGACTTTATCTTACCAAAGCTTTTATTAAAAGAAAAAAATATGTATACGGTAGCAGAAGGATTAATGAGTTTAGGTGAAACAGAATTTGCACGATTTGCAGCGGGCTCAATCTTCATCGCGGTCCCAATTGTTATTTTATACTTTTTCTTAGTGAAATACATGGTCAATGGCATGGCATCCGGCGCGGTAAAGGGGTAAATTGATAGAAGTCATCAATTGATAAAAGTCATCAATTAATAAAGCTATCCTAATCAGTTAGCTATGAAGAGTCCTATATTTACTTGGTGGCATTCCTTTCATAGATTGAAATACTTTAGAGTAATATAATCCATTGTCATAACCTACAGAAGCTGCAATTGCTCCAATGGACAAATCTGTATTTTTTAGTAGCGTACAAGAGTATTTGATACGAAATTCTGAGAGATACTCTTTTGGGGACTTTCCTAAGTGTGCTTTAAACTCACGAAAGAGATGGCTTCGGCTGATTCCAACATAGGCAGCTACATCATCAATGGTAATCGGATAAGAAAAATGTGACTCCATATAAGTAATGCCTTTTTGGACATAATCAAGGTTCTGATGATGTTTTTTATTATGATCCGATGCACCGGTAAGGAAAAGGCTTAAGGTAATATAGAGTTGGCCAGCCATAGCAACTGCATTGGAGAATTCATTTCCACGAGCTTCATAAATTTTATATAGCTGATCCCTCACATTCTCTCCAAAGGAACAAGAAGGAATTACCGGAGATTCGCTTGAAAAATCTGTGGACTCTAATATTAATCCAGCATCACTTCCGGAAAAACCAACCCAATAATATTCCCATGGGTCGTAAGCATCTGCATAATAGGTTACCTGAGTATCCGGATAAATTAAAAATACATCACCTGAGGTTAGGGGAAAGGTTTTATGATTTGTTTCATAATATCCTTTCCCTGAAACTATGTAATGGATTAAATAGTGGTCACGTACTCCGGGCCCCCACTGATAATTTGGCTCACATCGCTGATAACCAACATTATATACGGATAAGGATACCATTTCCTTTTCTTTCACTTTATAAGAATTCTTAAATGTCTGATTCATCATATCCCCCCATTCTTGCGTACAATCATTCCGCATACTACCTAATCTAATTTCTACGCTATATGGTGAAAAATCTAGGCAGCACCATATTTCTCTTCGGATTTATTTTCATTTATTATATCACACCAACGGTAATATGCAACATTATTACATAAAGAGAATACTTTTTCATATTGTAATCTATCCAAGATAAGATATGATATTAGTAGTATAAAAAACAATCCGGAATTGATTTTTTAGCTGCAACGATAGACAAAGATGTTTGCAAATACAGCTAATTAGAGAAAAAGACACTATATAAATCGAAATAGTAGAAA
>DPVV01000095.1 GCA_003526525.1 Lachnoclostridium phytofermentans
GCCATATGAGTTGGCTTCATTGCTTTTGGGGAGTAGGAGCAACTTTGGGTCCTTACATAATGGGACTTTGTTTGACCAATGGACTAAGATGGAATTCCGGTTATCAGACCATTGGCGTCATTCAGATAATCCTTGTTATCTTCCTATTTATTTCCCTTCCTTTATGGAAAGTGAAACAAAAAGATAAGGAAAATGAAATATTAGAAGCAAAAGGTCTCAATTTTAGAGAAACGATAAAACTTCCAGGTGCAAAAGCTATTTTAATTGCGTTTTTCTCTTACTCCTCATTAGAAGCTACAGCAGGACTCTGGGCAAGCAGTTTTATGGTCCTCTATAAAGGAATCGATGCCGTTACTGCAGCAAAATGGGCAGCATTATTTTACCTAGGAATCACAATAGGTAGATTTCTAGCTGGTTTTATAACCGAAAAATTAGGGAATAAAAAGATGATACGCATCGGACAAGCCATTGCATTTCTCGGAACAATATTAATGTTGCTACCACTTGGAAATCTATCTGCTTTGTTTGGGCTAACCTTAATCGGACTTGGTTGTGCACCTATTTACCCAAGCTTGCTCCACGAAACACCAAATAACTTTGGTGCTGACAAATCACAATCAATTATGGGAATGCAGATGGCATGTGCTTATATTGGTACCACGATCATGTCACCATTGTTTGGTGTTATTGCTGATAAAATTAGTATAAGCGTCTACCCAATTTATTTAATGATATTTACTGTAGTAATGTTTGTAATGGCAGAACGTGTGAATAAGCTTCACGGAAGATAACTTATATTTGAATATAGAATTAATAAATACCGTATATACTTAATCTAGAAATATAGTTTAGCTTAGTGTGAAAAAATCGCTGCAAGAAGTGATACAAAAGAAAATACTATAAGACGCTTTTGAAAATTATTTTATTAGAACTAAATATTAAATAAATTATTACAAGGAGGGAATAACAATGGAATTTTGCTGGATTACAATTAGTGTTAAAAACATGGAAGAGTCACTTCATTTTTATCATGAAATCATCGGCCTTAACATAGCAGAAAGATTTAAGGCAGGTGGGGAAACAGAAATCGCAATGCTAGGAGAAATCAGGGGTACAAAAGTTGAATTAATTTGCGATAAAGATCATATCGTACAGAGTACTGGTTTATCTATAGGGTTTGAGGTTGAGTCACTAGAGAAAGCGATGGAACTAATGCGCGAAAATAATATACCAATTCTAAGAGGACCGATTTCACCAAATCCAACGGTCAGTTTTTTCTTTATCAATGATCCAAATGGTGTCGAAGTACAGATTGTTCAACATAGTCATAACTAAGAAAGATAGGAATAAATCATCTTATTAATATCAAATTTTAAAGAATAATTTAATAAAATCACATAAGACTGAAGCTGTAAAAGATGATTAAACTTGTTATTAAAATTATCTTTCACAGCTTCTATTTTTGTATATTAAAGCATTCATCTCTTTATATTTATATTACTAGAAAATCAAATTTTGTTATAAATTTCTTCCTTAATAACCAATCAATATCAGATGACTTACCAAGAAATCGATTCCTTACTTCATAAGAAATAGTAGTTAACACTTGATAATCTGTATAATATTATATAGATTTACTTTGTTCTATTTTGTAAATATTAATATTTTGTTAAATTTATCTGCATAATTTGATTTTTTATATCAATTGAGTTATAATTGATTCATACAAGTAGAAAAAATGTAAATACACTTGTCAAAAATATTGTTGAGGCATATATTCCTGGATGAACTAATATACTTATCAAGTATATAATTTCTTAATCCATGACAAGGAAAAGTTTGTGAAACGTATTTTTTCTTGTTTATTGGTAGGAAAATATATGTAGAACAAAGAAAATGAACAGGAGGATTAAAATATGAATAAGTTATTTAAATGTACAGTTTGTGGTTATATTTATGAAGGAGAAAGTGCACCTGATGTATGTCCAAAATGTAATCAGGGAGCTGATAAATTTGTTGAATTAAGCGAAGAAGATGCTAACAAGGTGTATCGCTCAGATAAGACAAACGCAATCCATATGCAAATTATTCATTTAGCAGAGAAAATTGCTAAATTAAGCCAAGTAGGTATCGAAGATAATCTTGATCCAATGTGCGTTGCTGCTTTTACAAAGGCAAAGGACGAAGCTTGGACAATTAAGCAAAGATGTAAAGCTGAGCTAGCTGGACATATGAGCAAGGGTAAATGGTAAAATAGGCATATCTTAAAAATATCTTATAAATAAAAAGAAACGGCATTAATAAATTGAATTTATGCTGTTTCTTTTTTTAGTCCTCTACTATTTTAAGTGTTAATTTGAAAATATAGTGATGGTAAAGATTTTCATGTATTTACGGAGGATGAGCTTGAGCTTCCAAAAGATGCAGATATAACAAATCCAATTAATAATTACTTTCTAAATATTCAATACTTGAAATATTTAGAAATCAGAGATTTTAAAAGGGCAGAGGACACGCTTTTAACACTGGAAAGTGAATATGAAAGTATGGCACGACGCATGCGATTGATGATAGATGTGGAACGATTATTTTTTTTATTGATCCAAGATGCTGATATCCGAGGTATAAAAACTTATTACAAAAATATTAAAAAAGATATGAAAAAAAATAAATCCTCGCCATCTGTCTTACGTACCTTATTTGCTTATGAGAAAATAATTCATAAGGATAATAAAAAAGCCAATCTGTTTCAAAAAAGGCTTCTAGTAATGTTACATACTACTCCAATCAAACAGGAAGTTCAACTTAATATTGATCTTATAAACTGGTTGGAAGAACAAGTTATAAATATGGCATAAAATGATACCATACAGGAATTAATCTATCCTCATTCATGTAATGTCATATTGCATCTTTATCCTGACAGAACATATCGAAAACCGAAGATAGACCTTCATCACAAATTATGAAACGATCTAAAAAGCTATGCGTGTTTGAAGCGTGTAGCTTTTTTATGTTTGATTTTTATAAATTACTTATTGTCATTTTATCTTTTTCTAGCTTTGCTTTTTATGTTTGATTTCCAATATTTTTTTCATCTCCATACTTTCTACAAAAATATTCGATATTATAGAAGCACTCACAATTAGAATAAATTACATGAGGTACATATACGTTCAAGTAATTTCGTAATCAGATTG
>DPVV01000337.1 GCA_003526525.1 Lachnoclostridium phytofermentans
AAAGCTTCCAAACAAAACATTATTGTATGATTTAGCTCCTTCTGATGTTATTACGAAAGATAAAAAAACCATGGTAGCAGACAGCTATGTTCTCTGGAAGATTGAAGATCCTCTCTTATTTGTAAAGAGCTTAAACGCACAAATAGCAAATGCAGAGAGCCGTATTAATACAACAGTCTATAACTCTATTAAAAATGTGATCAGTAGAATGGCACAGAGCGAGGTTATCTCCGGACGTCATGGAGCATTAAGTTCCGCAATCATGGATAACATCGGCGATGTAATGGATCAGTATGGAATTAAACTTATTAGTGTTGAAACAAAACACTTGGATTTGCCAAGTGATAACAAAACAGCTGTCTACGAAAGAATGATTTCTGAGCGTAATAATATTGCAGCTTCTTATACTGCGGAAGGTGAGTCTGAAGCTAAGAAAATCCGCAATCAGACTGACAACGAGATAGTAATAAAAATTTCTGCAGCTAAAGCAGATGCTGAAAAAACAATAGCAGCAGGGGAAGCAGAATATATGAAAATTCTTGCAGCTGCATATTCCGATGAATCAAGAAGTGATTTCTATTCCTTCGTTCGTTCTCTTGATGCTGCAAAAGTTTCTTTAAGTGGTGACAATAAAACTTTAATCTTAAATTCTGATTCACCTTTAGCTAAGATATTTAATTCTATTGAATAAGGTGGTATAATAAAAGATAGGAACATAGGTGCTACAAATGATTTCAACCAGAGAAAGATTTTGTGGCACTTTCCTGTGTAAAGTAATTAAAAGTGTGAAAACTGTAATTAAGACGCAAGAATAAGAAGTATATGCAAAAAGTTTTCAAACCTTACATTTGTGTTGATGCACAAATGGTTCTGGTTAATTAAAGTGGCGAAAGCGCCAGAATAGGTATTAAGTTGAAAAATAGAAAGTAATTTTTCAACCTCTTGATTTATACGCGTGCCAAAGCACGCAGATGGGAGTTAGAATGAAAAGGGTATTATTGGGTTTGGGCTGCAGTTTACTTATCCTTAGTATGGTCTCGTGTAAAGGAAAGAACAATAAAACGGACCAGGTAATAAGTGAAGGGGAACTGACAGTGACACCAACGATAACAGAGGCAATCATTACGGATATGCCTAAAGAAACACCGACGCCAGGACTTATAGACTCAGTAGAATTTAGCGAGAATGGTATGGCGGATCTTTCAGCGAAGTTAACGCAAGATTTATTAACAGAGAATTTTGAAGAAGTCTATTCCTATCTTGCGGATACAGTGAAAGAGCAATTAGCGCTACCTGACTTAGAGAAAGCTTTTCGCAGTACTGTTGAACGAATTGGTGAGTTAGTTTCGGTTACCTCGGTAAAAGCTACAAAAACGGGAGAGTATATCTCTGTAGATAGTTTAGTAGAATATACAGAGAATGGGTTAAAGATATCTTATGTCTATAATAAAGATTGTAAGTTAGAGAAACTATGGTTTTCCTATCAACCAATTGAGGAAGAATACGATAAAGAGAAGATAGAGGAAATCGATATCACTATCGGTATCACCAACGGTGTCACTGCTGGTGAGGGAGAATTTCCTTTGGATGGTATTTTAACGATGCCAAAAGGTATAAAAAATCCACCTATCGTAATTTTAGTACAAGGGTCAGGGCAGAGTGATATGGATGAAACGATTGGCGGAACGAGCAATAAGCCATTTCGTGATATCGCAAGGGGACTAGCGAGTGAGGGTATTGCCTCTATCCGATACAATAAAAGATTTTATCAATATATGGATCAAGCCACCGATACGATGACTATTTATGATGAGGTATTAAAGGATGTTACTTATGCCATTCAATATGCTAAGAGTCTAACGGATGTAAATACGGAAAAGGTATTTGTACTTGGCCACAGCTTAGGAGGTATGTTATGTCCTAAGATAGCTGCGGATAATCCGGAAATTGCAGGCTTTATCTCCTTAGCAGGCAGCCCTAGAAAATTAGAGGATATCATACTAGATCAAGCGACTGAGGCGGCAGAAAACGGTGAGGTGAGTGAGACAGAGAAGACACTATACCTGGATACGATGAAGGCTCAGAGCGATCAAATTAAAAATCTTACTGAGGAAAATCTAAATGAACCATTACTGGGAGCAAACGGATATTATTGGATGAGTCTGAATGAAATTGATACGCCTAAAATCGTAGCAAATCTAACCATTCCAATGTTATTTATGCAGGGAGAAGCAGATTTTCAAGTGTACCCTGAAGTAGATTTTAAGATGTGGAAGGAACTGCTAAAGGGGAAGGACAATGCAACATTTCAATTATATGAAGGCTTAAATCATTTATTTATGCCAACAACAGGAGTACGTGATATTAGCGACTACAGTGTAAAGAGCAAGGTAGATGAGAAAGTGATTCTTGCAATTGCAGAGTGGGTAAAGGAGCATTAGAAATGCCGCAATAATATAAGGTATTGTAGGACTTGGAAGGACAGTTCTACAATACCTTTTTTGTTTATTGCATTCTATTGTCTAGACACTGAACATTCTTAGATATTAGAGCATTTCTTGTCAAACGTATTTATATAAAACTAAGTACGAATGAATTTTCTACTAATCGTATATATTACGTGGAAACTTACGATGGTTATCATTTTCAAATCTTTAGAGATGTGACATTCCACAATAAATCTTATTAATTCATAATTAAAAATATCTAGCATCACTCATATTCCATATTTTTATTATAGTTATCCTTAAATGTATCTATATCGTGTGTAATTTGATCTACACTCCTAAAGGCATACGAAGGTATAAATCTTCTGTAGAACGGCTACAATCGACATAATACATTCTATCACTGATCCCGTTTGTATAGTCTGCAATGAAATCTTGGAGTTTTTAAATCCTTAATGTAAAATAACAATCCATCATAAAAAGTAAAAAACTGAAAATACTACTTGACATCATAATTATATATGTTATAGTTGTAATAGAACAAACATGTTTTGACTGATTTCTAAACAAAGAAAAAAGATTGTAAAACAAGGTATGTTTTTTCAATCCTTTGATTCACATGTGTGCGTAAGTATACGGAATTTAGTGTGAATAAGTTTAAGCGCAAATTTATGCCTGCACCCCAAAGTTTGCAGGTTATGAAAGGCAGGTAATTTATATGAATATTAGCAAGTTTACTCAAAAATCTTTAAAAGCAGTACAAGACTGTGAAAAACTGGCGTATGAGTATGGTCACCAGCAAATTGATGAAGAGCATTTTTTATACTGTCTGTTAAATGATAAAGAAGGTCTTTTGCCAAAATTATTTCAAAAGATGGACATTAACACAGAAGTGTTTCTTGCTCAGCTACAGGGGTTATTAGATAAACGTCCTAAAGTTAGTGGTGGGGAAGTTTATATTAGTAATGACTTAAATAAAGTATTAATTTATGCAGAAAATGAAGCCTCTGCAATGGGAGATCAGTATGTCTCTGTAGAGCATCTGTTTCTTAGCATATTAAAGTATCCGAATAAAGAGATAGCGAGGTTATTTAAGGATTTTAATATTAATAAGGATCGATTTTTAACTGCGCTTGCATCTGTTCGTGGTAATCAGCAGGTTCGAAGCGATAATCCAGAAGCAACCTATGATACACTAGAGAAATATGGTGTTGATTTAGTAGAACGTGCAAGGAACCAAAAGCTCGACCCTGTAATTGGCCGTGATAGCGAAATACGTAATGTAGTACGTATACTATCCCGTAAGACGAAGAATAATCCAGTGTTAATTGGTGAACCAGGTGTTGGTAAAACCGCTGTAGTCGAAGGATTAGCGCAGCGTATTGTTCGCGGCGATGTTCCTGAAGGATTAAAGGACAAGCGTCT
>DPVV01000493.1 GCA_003526525.1 Lachnoclostridium phytofermentans
TGAATGTGGCAGTATTTGACACTGGAATAAATTTGAATAACAGTGAACTAAATGTTGTCGGTGGAATATCATTTGTAGACGGAATTACGAGCTATGATGATGATAATGGTCATGGAACTGAAATGGCTAATATAATTGCTGCTACTAATAATGGTAGTGGATTCGTAGGAGTTGCTCCTGATATAAATTTGTACTCTGTGAAAATTTTAGATTCTACGGGTCAAGGAAGGTATAGCAACATAATTAATGGGATCGATTGGGCTATTGAAAATAGAATAAATATTATTGTTCTTAGTCTTGGAGGGACTGGATATTCAAAAATACTTGAAGAAGCAGTAAAAAAGGCTTCTCAAAACAACATTTTATTAATAGCTGCTGCTGGTAATAGCGGTAATCGAACAAATGTATATCCTGCAGCATTTCGTGATGTTGTTTGCGTCAGTTCGACAGATAGTAACAATATGATATCTGTTTACTCATGTATTGGAAATAATATCGATATCGCTGCCCCAGGAGAAAACATTCAAACCGTAGATGCTTCTGGAAATAGAACAATAGTAAGTGGAACATCTGTAGCTGCCCAGCATGTAGCTGGTGTTGCTTCTCTTTTATGGAGCTTTGACAAAAATTTAACAAATGCTCAGATAAAATTCCTCCTATATGAAGGAGCAATAGAAACAGGGAATCATGAACAATATGGGCATGGCATCTTAAATGCAAAGAATTCATATAAAAAATTACAGGAAGGTAATTATGAATATACAATATTTTATGAAGATGGAACGAAGGAAACAATTAAAGCAGATATTGATGTTGGAGGAGAGGGAGTAATTAGTGCGTTAACCTCCTGTCCATGCACGACTTGTTATCAGGGAAGCTCCTATTATAATTATTCAGAACACAGTAGCGGAGGGCATCGAAGAGTTTATTATTGTGGAAGCTCTGCTTGCCAATCAAAGTGCGGAACAGCATGTAATTATGCTACTAGTACATATGACAAACTAAGCGGATGTTCCATATGTTATCCTCCTCATGTGCATGCATGGGGTCCATGGGCAGTAACAACGACTGGAACATGTACACAAGTTGAAGTATCAACAAGAAAATGTTCCTGTGGACAGATAGAGAAAAAAAATGGAACTATAAATTCTAGCAATCATACTGGCTGGGGTTCTTGGAGTGTGACTAATGCTGGTAACTGTAAGGTCAAGGCTACATTACAACGAACTTGTTCCAAATGTTCGAAATCGGAGACAAAAGAGGGTGATTATGGAAGTCATCCTTGGGGTTCATGGACGCAGTATCAAGCAGCCACATGTATAACCCAGGCAGTGTTCATTAGAAAATGTTCATTATGTTCTACTTCAGACTCAAAAATAGAAGGAGGATACGGAAGTCATACTTGGGGAGCGTGGCAAGTAAGTCAAGTTGCAACATGCAAAATACAGGGAACTTCTATTAGAATATGTTCCACATGTAAATCGTCGGAAAATCGATCTGACCCTATCAATCCTTCCAATCACACTCTGTCATCAAGCTATTCTTGTGTACATAGGGGAAGTTATGATGATCATGTGTATACTTGCGTTAATTGTGGCGCAAGTGTTAGTAGGGATTCTCATTCTTGCACTTGCCATGTTTGTTATTATACCACAAAAACATACGGCAGCCATACATCGACTGGGCATAGCGTATATTTAAGATGTTCGTGTGGTTCCGAGTCGTATCAAGGTTATAAAGAAGCTAATCCTAATTGTCAAATATGTACTACTCCACCATATTTAAGTATCTCAAACATAACTGCTGGTTTAGTACTATCAGAAACACAAACGGATTTTAAAGTAATAATTAATGTCATGGATAATAGTGGGGATGCTTTAACATGTGAGTATTTTTTGGATGGGGTTTCCGTTGCTCAAGGAAAAGAAGTAGTTACAGATACTAAAAGCACGAAACAAGTACAATTTACAACTGGCATTAATGCTGCAAATCTAGCGGAAGGACAACATACAATTACGGTAAAGGTTAAAAACAGTATCTCACCTGTAGCATCTCAATCAGTACTCTTTTATGTAGATAAG
This sequence comes from Lachnoclostridium phytofermentans, assembly GCA_003526525.1. Lineage (GTDB taxonomy): Bacteria > Bacillota > Clostridia > Lachnospirales > Lachnospiraceae > Lachnoclostridium. The sequence continues at coordinate 2,082 of DPVV01000493.1, forward strand.
TCTGCACCTGTGATATCGAATGTTACTGCGAAGGCTTCTTCAAATGGAATTACATTAACGGTAACTGCAAGTGATACATTATCAGGCCTTCACTCCAATGCTTATCGCTATACATTTGGTACTCAAGTAAGCGACTGGATTACTGCATCTGAAATGATATATACTTCATTACAGCCAAATCAATCCTATGCTTATAGTGTTGAGGTTCGAGATAAATTAAATCATATCAATAAATACAATGGAACTATAGCAACATTATCTTTGGTACCATCGGTTGTGTTAAGTGCAAATAACCCTAATGCGATAAATGTCCAAGTTAAGGATGAAAATCCATTAGATACTTTGTACTGTATTCGTGTTGGGGAGTATTATGCAAATGCATCGGGAAGTCTACAATCTTCTATAAGTTACTTTACATTATCGACGAAGCAAATTGCTATAACTGGACTGGTGTCTGATACCACATACAATATTTCAGTTCAAACAAAAAATAAAGACGGAATCACATCTAATTATAGTAGTGTAGCATCGATTACCACTTTACCAGAAAGTCTTTCAGCACCAAACAATATAAAGGCTACTGCAGACACTCAAACACAGATAACTCTGACTTGGGATATTTCCATGCGAGCAACCAGCTATGAAATAGAAGTAAATGGTAGTAAAGATTATATTACAACGATAGATAATCGTTATATTCATAAGAATTTGACTAAGGATAGTACTTATTCTTACCGAGTAAGAGCAAATATTGGTGAGGTAAAAGGAATTTGGAGTAAAATAATTACACAAAGTACGCTTCCAGAGGTACCAGGGTTAGTTGATTATGATTCAATTTATAACTATTATAACAAAGAAAATCAGCTTTATTTTGCGTGGGATGGTATGAATAATGTAGAAGGTTATCAAGTGGAGTGGAATGGTATATTACTTGATATGGTAACAACTAATTTAATACTCTGTCCAAATCAAGAACCTAATACACAAAGCATAATAAGGATTAGAGCAAAAAATCGAGGCGGTTACGGTGGATGGACGTTACCTTATATTACATATTCTAGAGTAAAGGTACCAGATAATATTAAAATAGATTCATATGAAGATTTTTCAGTAATATTGAATTGGTCTTCAGCATCAAATCCAAATAATACGAGATATCAAATCGGTATTTTTGATAGTATAGGTAATATAGTAAAGGTGGTCAGTGTAGGACCTGAAACTTACGGTACGGTAATTGGATTAGTTGCCGATACGAATTACATTGCTAAAGTTAGAGCACTGAATAATATAGATGAAGTTACAGAATGGTCGGAAGGCATTGCATTTAAAACAGGTCAAGCTAGACCTAAAGTACCTAGTCAGCTAAAAGCAACGGCACAAGGGCAGTCTATTATTTTATATTGGGATGAAGTTGAGAATGCTACCAGTTATGAAATTACCAGAGATGGAAAGATTATAGCAAGTGGGTTAAGGACTTGCAACTATGAAGATCGGAATCTACTTCCTGAACAGGGCTATTCCTACTGTGTTTATGCAGCAAATGACGAAGGATTTGGAGTATCTAGTAATACCTTGGTTAAAAAGACACTTGGCCTTGTACCGTCAACACCAGAAGGTATTCGTTATGATATCAGCGCTACATCTATTACAATATCATGGAATAATCTTGAGAATATCACCGGATATGAAATTGAGATTGATGGTCAAATAATCAACGTTGGAACGGAAGCATTTTATCAACATAATGGATTAGAACCTGGTTCCTATCATACCTATCGATTAAGAGCGCGAAACATGAATGGAAGAAGTATGTGGAGTGATATACAAACAATAAAATCTACCCCATTACTACCATCAGTACCACAGAATGTTGTAGCTATTATGTCTGGAACAATAATCGAGGTACATTGGAATGGAGTAAAAGATGCTGAGTCTTATGAGATTGAGAGAAATGGAGAAATTATACCATCTAATCAGTTAATGTATCAAGAGACATCACCATCGCATGGAGAGTATTATGTATATCGAGTTAGAGCTGTTAATGAGACTGGGGTCAGTGATTGGTCTCAATCTTATACAATCCTGTATGAGAACAATAATATAATTGATCTAGATATACAAGTTGAGATATTTAAAACACAAGCAATAGTACATATTAATAATAAGGATGTTATATCAAGGGTTGAAATTATTGATTTAGTTACGAATGAGAGAACAGAAGTTACCAATGATTTTAATATTATTTTTAGTGGTTTAGCACCTGGATATCGATATTACTATAAATTGTTAGTATATGGGGAAAACAATGAATTCATTGGTAGCCAGATGATTACAGCGACAACATTAACAGAAGCACCAACTCTCATATATAAGAGAAATAGTCTCTATAATTTGTTGGAATGGTCATTTGTAGACGGTGCATCGGAATATGAATTACAGTGTAATGGACAAATTATATACCGCGGAGACGAATTACGGTATCTTGCAGAAAATAGTCAGACAGATGAAGAATTGGTATATCAGGTTCGTGCCATAAACATAAGCGGTTATAGTGATTGGAGTAATCAATGGATTATAAAAGATGAAAAAGGCCAATCAATTAACGCTAATGATATAAGGATAATGCGTATGAGTAATTCGCAAGTGATTGTTTCTTGGAAACCTATCATGGGAGCAATTGGGTATCGAATTATCGATGATTATGACAACGAGTATAGTGTTGAATCTACAGAACTAATATTAGATATATCCCAAAACACACAATTGTCTTTAAAAATTGCTTGTTTATATGAAAATAATCAAATAGGAGAATATTCAGAAGTTGTGACAATCAGTGTACCTGGCATGATACCTAAAATTCCTGTAATTAAACAATCTGAATTAACAACAAATTCTATTATTATTTCATGGGATTTACAGGAAGATGCAACTGGATATGAAATCAGTATAGGAAACGATATTGTAAATATTTCGAATGAGTCCCAATATACCTATACTGGAATATTACCTAATACGGAATATGTTATCAAGGTACGGGCTATCAATGGAAGTGGAGCAAGTGCTTGGAGTGAACCTGTTAAAGTAACAACAACAAATGACTTAACTAAATCGCCTACAGGTTTCTATTGCAACATAGATGAACAAGGTGAAATAAACTTACATTGGAATTCTATGGATGAAGCTATAGGTTATGAAGTAAAGGTAAATAATGAAACTATCTTAAAGACTGATAAAAACTATTTACCTATAGTAGATACTTTAATAGGAAGAAAATATACCTTTTCGATTAGAGCATGTTATGAAAATGGGACCAGTAATTGGAGCCCAACCTTAGAATATACAGTTAGTATTGGTGCACCACAAAAGTTATCAATTGAAAAACTTGAAGAGGGTTATCAAATTTCATTCACACCAATCAATGGAATAACATCATATGAGATTGAGGTAGATGGAATCACGCTTTCAACAAATGAAGCATGGATTAATCTGTCATTATCAGATCATCTATGCCATAAGATTCGAGTTCGTGCAAGATACGATAATATGATCGGACCATGGTCAAATTATACTGAATACCTCACCAATACAATAACAACATTACAAGTTAGCCAAAATGAGGATTTCAGCTTAAGCTTGTATTCAGAGAATGTAATAAATAATTCTCAATACCGTATGGAATTATCTTATTCAATAGATGATTTGAAATTAGTAGATTTGTCAGAATATACAGAAGAGCAAGAAACATATACAACATTCATTAGTAAATCAATGAATGGATCTGAATGGTTGAAGTTGCAAGCTGTTATTAAACGAGAAGGTCAAAGAGAGAAGATAATAATAGTGGCTAACATTCCGATGTTTGATGACTATTTTTATTCAGGGATAATTAACAGTATACGTTTTAAAGCTCTAAATACGAAGCAAGTCGATATTGAATATAAGTTATCATATGTTAACAAAGGGGAGTAAAGGGGGATTTTATGAAAAAGCTTAAAAAGTTGATTACTGCTTTACTAATTATTTCGCTTATTTTTTCTACTATTAATATCACACCAGAAACACTAGCTTATGCAAAAAAGAATGACGAGACGAAGGAGAACATTCAAAGTCATAAAGATAATACGAATCGAAGTAAACCGACAGATATTATTATAAAGTATAAAGATAAATCAGGTTATATCAATGCTTGTAAAAAAGTTAAATCGAAACTTAAATTAAAAGAATTGAAGCAAAAAAAACAATTTAATAAGCAAAAGTTATCAATTATTGAGGTTGAAGAAGTTTCTCAAATTCATGAAATTATTTCAGAGTTAGAAACTGACCCGAATGTTCTGTATGCACAGCCAAACTACCCATTAACTGTTGCATCAGTACCTATGGATGAACGATTTGCTGAACAATGGGCTATTTATAACACTGGGAAAGAAATTGAGGGAAAGCAAAGTCGAGAGGGAGTTGATATGAATGTATTACCTGCCTATGATATCACCAAAGGGGATGCGGAGATTGTCATTGGTGTTTTGGATACAGGGATTGATATCAATCATAGTGACTTAGCAAAAAACATTTTCATCAATAAAAAAGAAATCCCTGGGAATGGAATCGATGACGATGGGAATGGTTATGTTGACGATGTGAACGGATGGGATTTTAATCATGGTGATAACAGTGTTTTTGACTCATCTGAAAGTGACCTTCATGGTACCTATGTAGCAGGTATTATAGCTGCAATTGGGGATAATAAGGGAATCACTGGAGTAGCTCCAAATGTAAAGGTTTTGCCGTTAAAGTTTATTGATGGTTTTACTGGATATACATGTGATGCCATTGCTGCTATTGAATATGCAAAGAACATGGGAGTAAAGGTTATTAATTGTAGCTTCGGAGGAACAGACAATAACCCTGCACTGAAAGAAGCTATGGAAAACAGCGGAATACTGTTTGTTTGTGCAGCAGGAAATAGGGGGGGAGATTCTACAGATTATCCAGTTTACCCTGCAAGTTTTGATATTCCTAATGTGATATCGGTAGCAGCAATCGACACGATGGGTATCCTAGCTTCCTTTTCAAATCGAGGAAAGCAAATAGATGTGGCAGCACCGGGGGTTAATATTCTAAGTACAATTCCTGAGAATGGATATGACTATTATTCAGGTACATCAGTAGCAAGTGCTAATGTTAGTGGGATTGTTGGTTTAATGCTAAGTAAGAATAAGTCTTTAAGCAACAATCAAATAAAAGAGAATCTTTTAAAAACAGTAACAAAATGTGATGCTCTTTTGGGAATTATAGCTTCAGAAGGACGTGTTGATGCTTATGGTGCACTAACAAATAAAATAAGAGAACGGGATACCTATATGGGAGAAGGGACCTTAGATGATGATTTGATTAGTCAAGGAGAGGGAGAAGGTGATGCATGGTATACCATGGATCAGCTGTCAAGGATCAAAGAAAGACTTCATTATGGAGAAAGTGGTGTAAATCCGGCCTCCGGTAACTTTTCAGTCACTTGTACCGATATGTCAGTGCCAAGCATCGGTTTTCAGGTTAATTTTAGTAGAACCTATAATTCAAGAAATGAAAAAGCTTCCTTACTTGGACGTGGCTGGACCTTTGGATTTGAAGGAAAATCTACAGGACAGGACTTGGTTGAAATCACCTTACCAGATGGCAGTGCTCATCGTTTTAGAAAAAGTGGTTCAGAATATAAATCCGAGGACACAAGAGCTAATTATATAAGAAATGCGGATGGTAGTGGAGTTTTAACAACGTTAGATCAGTATAAGTATGGTTTTGATGTATCTGGTCGAATGGTCTCTATGCAAGATAAGTGTGGAAATCAGCTTCAGATTACGTATAAGAATAATCAAATTACATCGATTCAAGATAGTGTAGGTCGGATATACACCATAGGATACAATTCACTAGGGTTAATCGAAAACATTACGGATATAGAAAATCGGAAAGTTCGATATGAGTATGAAGATTCTCTATTGACAAGAGTAATTGATCCAGATGGAAATGTTACTAAATATAGTTATAATAGCAAGAAATTCTTAACAAACATGTATGATTCCAGTGGTGAATTAATACAAACTTTAGCCTATGATTATACGATTGGAGATTCTCAGGACAAGGTTATTTCATCGTCGGATGCGTTTAAGGATACATGGAACTATCAATATGATATGGTAAATCGGAAAACAACCATAACCAACAGCCAAAATAGGAAGTGGACCTATTGGTTTGATACTTCTATGTATACAACGAAGGTTCAGAATCCACTGGGACTTTCCACTACTACTTATTATACCTATGAGAATGGAAGAAATGTATATGGGGATGTGTATGCCACAACTGATATTAATGGCGGTATTACAAAATATGAATACGATGCGAGAGGCAATGTTACAAAAGTAATTAAGCCGGATGGAAGTACCAAGCAATATGAATACGATGAAAAGGACAATATAACAAAAGAAATCAGGGAATCAGGTGCCGCAATATGGTATGTTTATGATAGCAATAGGGTAAATCTATTAAAAAAGGTAGAAGCCCTAAGTTTAAATATGAATTATCAGCCTGGTACATCGGATACAAAAGATTTCGCGATTACAATTTATGATTACTATACGAAGGAAGAAGCTAACAAACTCTTCTCTTGTAATGTATCCGGACTGCTAAAGACTACAACTGATCCTACAGGTATTTTAACAAAATATGAGTACGATAAATATGGTGATATTTCAGTAACCATTGATGGAGATGGTAATTCAAATAAAAATACATACAATGCGATTGGTTGGAAAATGTCCCAAACAACACCAAAGGGCGAAGTAACAAGGTATCAGTATAATAACAACGGATTACTGGTAAAAACAACGAATCCGGATGGTGGTGAACAACGAAGTGTATATAATACAGCAGGTAAACTTATCAAACAATTCGAACCAAACCAATTGGGAGAACTGCCATCGATAGAGTATACCTATTATAGCAACGGTTTACTGAAGGAAAGTAAAGATGCTTTGGGAAATATAACATCCTATACCTACGATATTTACGGAAACCTAGAAAAAGAAAGAAGATCAAATGGAAGTATCTATCGTTATGAATTTGATGCTATGGATCGTTTGACGTCAACTTATTTTAAGGATAGTGAAGAATCTTTCGAAGTATTACTGTCGACTAAGAGATATAGTGAGTTGTCACTAGGGAATAGCCAGATTACAGAAATCATTTATTTGAATGAGTATGAAGGCGCTGAGACTACTTCCGTTTATGATTATGATGGAAAAGTCTTATCAATAACGTATCCTGATAGAACTAAAGTGCAAAACTTCTATAGAGAAGATGGAGCGCTTTTAGAATCAATTGCACAAAATGGAGCAATTTCACGATACCAGTACGATGTTCGAGGAAACAGAATTCATAGTTATCAACCAGTGGAAGTGAAGAATGGAACCATATATTATTCTTATGAAGGTTACGATTATAATAAGTCCGGCAAATTAACCACTTATCAAAAAGGGATAAGTCTAGTGACTTATGGACAAATTCCTGAGGATGTATTTACAGCTTCTACCGTTTATTCTGATCGCACGGGATTAGAGATAGCAAAAACGGATTCAGAGGGTAGACGAGAAGATATTTTCTATGATATCAATGGAAATATATCAAAAAGGTTACAGAAGGTTGACGGAAATCGAACAAAAGAAACAAGGTATGAATATAATCCGAAAGGAAAGCCAGTACGTATTGTTGAATTAGTAGATGCCAATACATTCTCATATAATTCCTTAGAAAATAAAGAAAAGGTAGAGATATACAGTATCTATCAATATGATTTAAACGATAACTTGATTTCTTATGAGGATGCCAATCAAAATGTAATTACCTATGAATATGATGCATTAAACAGGAAGATTAGAGAAAGTAAACAGGTCACAAAAGAGAATAAGAAAGATGTCATAATTCAAATCGATACAACTTATGACTGGAATGGGAATATACGAACGGAAACAAGACCTTATGAAAAAGGTGCAAAGCCGAACGCTACAACCTCTTATGAATACGATAAGGCTGGAAACAGAGTAAAGACCATAGACGCCTTGGGCAATATCACCGCTTACGAGTATGACCGGGTAGGAAGACCGATTCGGGAAGTACAACCAAAGAACTATCAAGCGGATAAATCTGTGAAAGAGATGGAGCATACGGAGTATATTTATGATGCGTGTAATCGTCTCAAAGCAAAGGTGTTACATTACAATAATTTTCTACGAGGGAAAGATGGAACTTGGGCTACACAACCGGTTCGTGTAGTGTCAGAAGCATATCAGTATGATGCACTTGGTAATGTGAAGAAAAAACTGAATGCAGGGGGAATATTATCTGTTACTGGAGAATTAGAGGAACAGATAGCTGCAGGCTACGGAACCGAAAGCAGTTATTATCTGAATGGAAGCCTTGCTTCCTACTTAGACAGTGAATCCAAAGATGCCGGATACCAGTATACCGTTCGCTACCAGTACAATGGACTGGGGCAGATGGTACATCAGATGTTTGCAGACGGAACAAAACAGTCCTATGACTATGATGGTGTCGGAAATGTGCTTACCACCTATGTTAACGGAACAAGAAAGAGTAGTGCGGTTTATAATAAACTCTCTCAGCTAACACAAAGTACAGATGCTAATGGAAACAAAACCACCTTTGAATGGAACCTGCTGGGAAAGCAGTCCCGTGTGAACTTTCCATCAGACCAGAGTATCAAAGAGCATAGTATTATATATCAATATGATAAGCTAGGAAACCTAACCAAAACAGTAGATTTTATTACTGGGTTAATCACGGTTATGGCCTATAATCAAAGAGGACTAATGCTGTCTGAGACAAGGCAGAATATAGATGCAAGCAAGAAAATTAGCGTTCAGAAAGAGTATGATATCTATGGAAATGTTGCCTCGGAAACGGATGCCAATGGAACAATGACAACCTATACTTACGACGTGTTAAATCAGTTGATTGCGATGAAGAATATCGGGCAAATCAATAAGTTGACTTCCTATACCTATGACGCAAACGGTAACAAAATCTCAGAAACGGACTGGCTTGGAAATAAGACAACATTTCGTTATGACGGTATGAATCGCCTGATCGAGTCGAAAGATTCATTAGGGAACGTGATGAGCCAGCTGGAATACAATGCAGATCATGCACAATCAGCTTCTTATGACAGTTACGGAAACTGTACCTCCTACGAATATGATAAAAACCTTCGCTTAGTCAAGACCGTAGATCCATATCTATATGAGGTTACTAACGGTTACGATGTGAGAGGAAATTTAATTACAAAAACTGATCAGAATAAAAATGTTACGAATTACCGTTATAATAGTGAGCAAGCTCTAACTCAGGTTGTGAATGCTTTGAACGAGCAGACCTCCTATACCTATGATGCAAACGGCAATATGCTTACGATGACCGATGGTAGAGGATTTACAACAACCTATCGATATAATGCGAGAAATCTTTTGATTGAAAAGATTGATTCTGGGAAAGAAAAAAACTCAGAGATTTATACCTATTATGCAGACGGGAATATTGCCACAAAAACTGATCGAAATGAAAAGGAGACCAACTATCGTTATGATTGTTTTGGACGATTAGTTTATGAATCGATAGGAAGTCAGTATAAAGAATATACCTATGACAAGATGGGGAATGTTCTAATCGCGGAGGATAATACAGGCGATATTACAAGAACATATGACTCTCAAGGAAGAGTAACGAAAAAGACGGTCACCAGTTTGGAAACCACCAATGAAATAACTACCTACCGCTATGATATCACAACCGGCGTACCTTCCGGAATGGCTGCCGAAGAATCCATTGATCCAAAGGGTAATGCTACCCTAAAGATATACGACCAAGTGGGAAGGCTGTATCAAGTCTATCCAAATATGACAGCAGAACACCTGGGAAGTGCCACAGGTAGCGATGCGGTAACCTATCAGTATTATCCGAACGGCTCAAGAAAAAGTGTAACTTATCCAAATGGAGCAATAGAACAATACACTTACACAAAGAAGAACCAGATATTACAGCTTAAGAATATGTCATCCGACGGTACCATACTCCAGTGCTACACCTACACTTATGATCCGGTAGGTAATCAGATATCGAAAGAGGAATCTGGACAGGAATCCTATCCGGGACTTACGCAATATACCTATGATTCCTTAAATCGATTAAGTAAGGTAAAAGAAATCAGTGGTAAGCTCCTATCCTATGAATATGATAAGAGTGGAAATCGAACGATGGAGCTGTCACAAATGGGAATGGATTTTATCCGGACTTCCTACGATTATGACGAACGCAACCGACTTATTAGCTCTCTTGCCCTTTCTCATACGGACGATACTCGTAAAAGTGAATACTCCATGACAGAATATTCCTACGATAAGAACGGTAACATGCTACAGAAAAAAACTGCCTGTGCGGAAAGCATTACCGAGGATAATTTAAACGACTTGACTAAATTACCTAAATTTGGTATTAAGAAGATAAGTGAATTTAATTCAGATCCCAAGAATGATTTTCCAGTAGACTCATCTGCCGGAACGGATTATCTTACCCGCTATGCCTATGATAATTTCAACCGATTGACTTGTAGTACCTCGAAAGGTGCTAGCATCTTCTATCAATATAATGCAGAAAACTACAGAATCCAAAAGTCAGTAAATGGAGAAGTTATTCGATATCTTTATGAAGCAGATAAGGTTGTCTTAGAGCTGAACGAAAACGGGGAAGAAATCGGCCGCAATGTATATGGCACGAACTTAATATATCGTGTGGCAAAATCAGAAACCAATAAGGATGCATACTATTATTTGTATAATGCTCATGGTGATGTCACAGGATTACTAAATCAAGCTGGTACAGTAGCAGCAACTTACTGTTATGATGCATTTGGTAACTTGTTATCCAAACAGGGGCAAGCAAATAATACGATTACCTATGCAGGATATCAATATGATGCGGAAACAGAACTATATTATTTGAATGCAAGATATTATGATAGTAGCATTGCTAGATTTATCAGTGAGGATAGTTACACCGGCAAGCGAAATGACCCACTGACTTTGAATCTTTACACTTACTGCAGTAATGAGCCGATTATGTATACAGACCCTACTGGACATTGGACTGTAGCCGTTCATGGTAATGATACCTATAATATTGCATATAAAGCATTCACTGATTATATTAAAGATAAAAGTGATGAAATCTATGTTTATAAGAAGGATAAAAACGGAAAAGATACAAAAAAGGTTGATGATACAGCAACTAAGGCGGCAAGAGAGAAGTGGGTAACTAAACAGGAGAAAGAGGCAAAAAAATATGCTACCGCTATTTCAGCAGGAGATAAATATGTTGACGTGGAAAAAAATATATTACACAAGGCGGGAAACAGTAAAATGTTTCATGGGTTCAGTCAACAGGGCAAAGCGGATGAAAATAAATTTGTAATAAGTACGAAAAAAATTACTAGTGATATTATGAATGATAAATCATTTTCAAAAACTGCAAAAAATGATAAATTACAAACATATATTATTAATCCAGCAAATACCCTGGCAAAAAATAAGGGCGATACGTTATCAAATGAGAGCATACCTACGAAGTATTTTGATACTACTTCGAAGAATGCAAAAGGATCAAAGGAAGAAGCGGCAATGTTTGTATTAGGTATGGGCTTACATACAACTCAGGATACAGTTGCGCATGCTAAGGTTACAAATGGTGATCCGATAAAAGGCAATCATATAACAAATACAGATGAATATGGTTATTATTACAATGAAAGTAAAAAAAGAATGGTAGAACTTAAGGCAGGTGAAGTTGATGAACGAAAAGAAGAAACTGAGGACTTAACAAAAAATTACATAAATGATATATTGGATGCTTATGGTAAAAAATTATTTTCTCTTCCTAAAAAGAAGTAGTGTCCATATTAAATAAGCAAGTATAACATATTTATATAACTGGAAATTATTTTAACTATTACTATTAATAATGACGTTATCTGCAAGAATATGTAAGAAGGCTTTTGTTTAGAATGCTTTGTACTAGTTCCTTGATATAAAATAAGGTTATTAACAACGGGTTAATAACCTTATTTTACAGGATTATTTATGATAATTCTAACACGAATCATAAACGGTATAAATGTAGTTTAAAATGTTAAAAATAAAATTAAACTTTGAAATTCCGAGAAGATATATAAAGGAAGGTAGGAAGTATATGTATAAAAGGTTTAAAAGTATAGGGGTATTTAAGCTTATAGTTTCGATCCTAGCGAATTCAAATACTATAGTGGCTAAATCAAATATGGAAATAGTATTTAAGGATAAAAATCTAGAGAGTGCTTTATATAAATTTTATAATTATCAAGGGATCTTTACAACGGAAAAAGCAGCAGAACTTTCTGATATGGATAGCTATATAGACTTGGAAAATTCCGGAATATCCGATCTTGACGGATTACAATATTTTGGAAATGCTGCATGTTTTTTTCTTAGTAATAATAATTTGAAAAATTTAAAGCCACTATCTAAATTTAAAGAGTTATTGACGATAATTATAGATAATAATTCAATTAAAGGAAAAGAATTTGAAAATGCATTATATGAGATGGGTAAAGTTGAGAATTTGTCTGATTTACTATTAAATAATAACGGAATTTCAGATATTAAAATTCTCGATAAAATAGGCAATATAAGTAATTATAAGAGTATAGAGATGGAAAATAATTATATACATGATATCTCTATTCTTAAAGAAGCAGCTAATCTTAGATGGCTTGATTTATCAAATAACCGCATCACAGATGTATCACCCATAAAAGACTTAAAAAAGCTTACGAGTTACATAGACTTACATGATAACTGTATCATCGACTATAAACCAATTAAGCACTTATTCGATGAAATGTATAAAAGTTTTGATTATCCTTTGTACAGGTATGATTTCTATTCAAACCCAGTGAATTATAAATATTATGGTACAAAAATAGACTTTCCGCACCTGACAGTATATTACAAGAACCAGGGATATGCGGAGGCTGTTCCGTTACTAAAAGCGTTGGGAGGAAGTGCAAAATACGACAAAAATACGGGTACGCTTACCTGTAAGTATGAGGGCAAGGTACTTGTATTTAAGGATTTCTCTAAGAAGTATACCATGAATGATAAGGAAAAGAGCTTAAAATATCCGATGAGAAGGATGCAATATGATCTTGCATATGTTCCGGTGAAAGACATATGTGAAGTGTTAGGTTTGGAATATAACGTTGTTAAGAAAAGAGATTTATATCAGGGCAAGGACGCACCTAGATATGCACCTAAGCTGGTAGAAATAAGAAAGGCAGTTACAACAGATATCACGTTTCCAGATAAAAATCTACAAACCGCGTTAAGTAAAATTTATGACTGGAATGAACCCTTTACGGTAGAAAAGGCGAGAGAACTCTCGCAAAAGAAAAAGAATATCTTTCTTGATTATACAAGAATATCAGATATGGAAGGGATACAATATTTTGAAGGTCTTATACAAGTTTCATCATTTGAAAATGACTTAAAAAATCTAAGTCCATTATCTAAATTGCCTAATCTAGAAATGATAGACATATGCAAAAATGTCACCCAAGGTAAAAAATTTGAAAAAATTTTAAGTGATATGGGAAGTTGTAGCTTATTGGAAGTGGTGCAGTTAGAAAGAAATAAATTAACAGATATAAGTTTTTTGAGCAAAATCGGGAAACTAGGAAAGTATCTTGAAGTTCGTATGGAGGATAATAACATAAAAGATGTTTCCTTATTAAAAAAAGCCGCTGCTTTAGTAACTCTAGATTTATCCAATAACCGTATCACCGATGTAACGCCGCTTAAAAACTTAAAAAATCTCACCTATATAGACCTTCGCGATAACTGTATCATCGACTATAAACCAATCAAACATTTGTTAGATGCGATGTATGCGGATAGAGGAAATGAAACTGGTCTGGAACGGTATGACTATTACAAAAACCCTGTTAATTTTACTTACGGTGGAAAGACAATACAATTTCCCTATCTGACAGTATACTATAAATACCAAGCATACGCTGAAGCTATCCCTCTATTTAAAGCGTTAGGAGGTAGTGCGAAGTATAACAAGAAAACCGGTACACTCACCTGCGAATATAACGGCAATGTTCTAATCATGAAGGATTTTTCTAAGAAGGTAACATTGAATGAAAAAAAGTTTACATTGGAATATCCGATGAGAAGGATGCAGTATGACTTGGCATATATTCCGGTAAAAGATGTGTGTGAAATTCTAGGCTCGAATTATAATGTGGTTGAGACAAGAAAAATTCCACATGATTTCCAGTATGTAGAATATGCGCCTAAGGTAGTAGAGATAAGCGAAGAGTAGAAGAAGTAGAGAAAAATGTAAATGCAAAGCGATTACCATTAAGGTTGGTAGTCGCTTTTGCACTATAAGGATAGTGAGCAAGCACTCACCTGGGTTGTGAATGCCTTGAACGTGCAGACTTCTTATACCTATGAAGCAAAAGTATAGTCAGTAGTTCTTCCAGTAGCGAAGCGGTAACGGATAAAATAAATGACTTGACGAAATTACCTAAATTTGGTATTAAGAAGATAGGTGAATTAGATACAATACCAAAGAATGAGTTTCCAGTGGATTCATCTGCAGTAACGAATTATCTTACTCGTTATACCTATGATAATTTCAACCGATTGACCTGTAGTTCAACGAAAGGCTCTAATATCGTCTATCAATATAATGCAGAAGACTATAGAATCCAAAAGTCAGTGAATGGAGAAGTTATTCGATATCTTTATGAAGCAGATATACGTTATAATGCGGATTCTTATTGTAATTATAATTATATTAGTTATTTTATTTGTCTAATCTTTCATAAAAAGGAGGTAGCTTACTATGGGAAAAGCAATTTACTTGATTACAGGTGTTATGGCTTCTGGAAAATCGACGGTAGCTGAGCTTTTGGCATCTAAGCTGGGAAAAGGTGTTCATCTACGTGGCGATGTATTTCGCCGCATGATTGTATCAGGACGGGAAGAAATGTCCGCTGAACCGTCTGAGAAAGCAGTCAAGCAACTATATTTGCGCTATCGGCTAGCAGCAAATGCTGCAAAAGCCTATTATGACAACGACATTTCCGTTGTTTTGCAGGACAATTACTATGGAGCGGGATTAACCTATATGATCGAGCAGTTAAAGGATTACCCAGTTCAGGTAGTTGTGTTATGCCCAAAGGTAGAAGTTGTAAAAGAGCGCGAAAAAACAAGAGGTAAAGTCGGTTACAGTGGATTTACAGTAGAAAATTTATATGCAGAGTTTTTGAGGGAAACGCCTAAAATTGGTTTTTGGTTAGACACTTCGGAACAGTCGCCTGAACAATCGGTTGATAACATTCTATTGCATTTTGGATCAATTAATTAGTAAAGCAGCCAACGGTTGCTATGAAAGGTCTAACGCACCTCCGTTTGTTACGTGTGTTTATTCCAAACTGTCATAATAAAGTTTTAAAATTCATGAATCAATTGGCAAAAACTCTTTCAGAATCTAAAATTATGTGATACATTTATAGTAATTCCAAGCAGTAACTTTACCACTAGGATTGACAAAAAATAAATGGAGGATTACTTTAATGAAAATTTTAGCGATTGGAAATAGTTTTTCAGAAGATGCAACCTGTTATTTACAAAGAGTATCACAAGGTGAACTTTATGTAAGGAATCTCTACATTGGTGGTTGCAGCCTTGAGAGACATATGGAATGTTTAACAGGTGAATTAAAAGAGTATGATTTTCAGAAGGATGGAAAAGCATTAAGGAAAATCTCGTTACAAGAGGCACTTCGATATAAAGAGTGGGACTACATTACAGTACAACAAGTGAGCGGTTTATCAGGGATTGAAGATTCCTACGAACCATTTCTAGGGCAGCTCATAGAGCATATAAAGCAGAGTAATCCAACAGCAAAGATTATCTTACATAGAACCTGGGCATATGAGCAAGATTCTACGCATCAAGATTTTATTCGATATGATAATAAACAAGAGGTTATGTATGAAAAGATATGGAAGGCAAGTGAGCATTATGCTAAGAAATATGACTTACCAATCATACCAGTTGGTGATGCAATCCAAAAGCTGCGTACAGAGACAAAGGAATTTGATTATTTGAATGGTGGTAGTTCTCTTTGCAGAGATGGTTATCATCTTACCCTAGATTATGGGCGCTATGCTGCTGCCTTAATCTGGTATCGATTTTTTACTGGAAGTTCTATTATGGAGGTTACCTATGCTCCAAGAGGGACGAAAAGAAATCTTATCGATATCATTCAAAAAACAGTATAAAGCATTTATAAATAGAATCCAGTACGAGAAAAGAGATATCAAACGCCTACCCTTTAACGAAAAGGGTAGGCGTTTTAACTCTAGTATTCAATTTTCCTTTATAAGTTCGATTCCATCATCTACAAATACTTGGCATCATGAAGCTGATTTGCAAAAGTCTTTGGTGTTGTTCCGGTATATTTACTAAAAACTCTAATAAAAGTATTGGAGCTATTAAATCCTACCATAGTACATAAATCTGTGACCTTAACATTAGGGTCATTCATAATAATTTCTTTTGCTCGCTCAATACGGTATTTATTAAGAAAGTTTTTAAAGTTATCATCACTTAATTTTTTGAAAAGGTTACTGCAGTATTTCGCACTGATGCCCAATTCATCTGCCATATCGTTTAGCATAATATCAGTGGAATAATGAGTATAAATATAGTTCTGCATTTCAGCTAAAAGGCTGCTATCGGCAGAGGAACTCTTAATTGCAACAGCTTCTAAGATTTCTGTTATTATTAATCGGATATTCGATATTATGTTTGGTTGATTCCAATTAACATAGAGATCATCCAGCATAATTCGATGTCCTAATAATTCTTCAGGACTAGTCTTTAACTCTTGGAAAAAACGATTGAGCGTACTAAGTAAAGAAAAGATAAAATTTCTAAGTGAATCAGGTGCTAAATCGCGGTTTCTAAAGTTCTCTCTAACTAATTGATCAAACATCTCAAGCGATGTTTCATTCCCTTGAATCATACTCTGAATGATACGATTTTCTGTTACAATTGGATAATAATAATCAGTAGACACCTTCATAAAAACTTGTTGCGCTGTTAGAATTTCTGTTGATAAATATAAGTATTTATATTCAAGTATCCTAAGAGCCTCTTGATAGCAGTGTTTGATATTTTTTAATCCAGTACACAAGTTACTTAAAGCTATCTTGTAGACTTGGTTCTCTGGTATTGTATTAGAAATTGCTAACATTATGTTTTTCGCTTCTTCTATATTATTGCTTCGAATAATGATAGCACAAGTATTTTGGTCAATGTTTACGGAATTTAGATACTCCTTACTTTGACAATGAGTAAAGATGATATTTTTGCTAAAGAAGATATCATCCTCTAGGAAGCTTTCCTCCATATATGAAAATTCAATGAGTGCAACGCAATAAGAGTTATCGTCTAGCACAAAATCTTTGAAAATTTCATTTCTTACTGTGTTAACTCCATAAATTAAGTCACGATAAAACTTTTGAGAAATAAGTGAGTTATTTTGATTGATTAATTGATGCAGATCTTCAGCAAGCTGTTTCGCTGTTGTTGCGTTCTGCTTTAACAGTTCAAATTCATCCAAGATGACTTTCACAGAAGTATCCTTGTTTTCAGAATCAATAACTTCGTCCATTACAGATTTCATCGGTGAATAGAGCCAATTAACTATTACACGCGAGGATACAAAAACAAAAAGGCAAATAGCAATGGACGGAAGTAAAATATGAACTAATAATTGCTGTGGTGATAAGCCAATATGATCATACACATATGCTATTTTCCAATCACTTCTTGTAAAAGATGACAGGAAAAGGTCTTTATTTTGTACTCGAAAAGAATCGTTAACGATATCATTCCATGAGATTTTACGTTCCAGAATTTTATCAAACATTTTATCTAATAGTGTGACTGCTTTTTCATCGTTGTGGCTATAGGCTAAAATATTGTTTTCTTCATAGATAATAAATTTTTGTGAATCAGTTGCACTTAATAGGCTAGAACGAGGAATTTTAAGTATGTAAATTATATTGTTTGCAGAATAAGAAGGTTGATAAAAGTAATAAATTTCTTCTAATTGTTTTCCTTTATAGTAAGGTATAATTAAATCTCCACTTTCTTTTTTAAAATAGTCAAAAATCTCATTGACTTGTTCTGCGGATAATGAAGTTTCATCTTGAAAATACTGTTTTTTGCTATGGCTTCCAGTAGTTGAGATAACAAAGTAGTCCTCTTTACTAGTAGTAATAGCTGGAAAAAATGGAATGCTTGTTCGATGAACCCCTAATAGGTCTAACTTTTTCTTAACGATGATAGCATTGTAATAATACTGAGACCGGCTGGAAGAATTAGCCCAAAGCTTTAT
>DPVV01000269.1 GCA_003526525.1 Lachnoclostridium phytofermentans
ATCCTAACTCCCATTGCATAATTTTATATCGGTTTGATTGAATTTGCAATTAAAAATCTTTAGTAAGCGACCATTGATTGATTTTACTAGGTAAGTTCTTGTAGAACCAGGAAATAATCTGTTATAATAAAACAATAAATGATAATAATTTAGGATAATAAGCTAGAAAAACCATTAGCTTAAAGTTTATGCCATGAAAATTAGGAATGATTTTACTATCGTAAAGGGCACAAAAGAATGGAGGATATTATGATTGGAATTATAGGTGCAATGGATGAGGAAGTAACTCAATTAAAAAATAAAATGAAGCAAGTAACAATTACAAAGAAAGCTGGAATGGATTTTTATAGCGGAAACTTCGGGGATATTGCCGTTGTTATCGTTCGCTCTGGGATTGGCAAGGTGAACGCTTCGATTTGTACACAAGTTCTTGTAGATGAATTTCATGCTTCTGCTATTATCAATACCGGTATTGCCGGTTCTTTAAATAATGACATCAATATCGGTGACATTGTACTATCGACCGACGCACTTCAACATGATGTGGATGCTGTAGCTTTTGGCTATAATCTCGGTGTAATCCCTCGTATGGAGACATCAATATTTAAAGCAGATGAAAAACTATTAACGAAAGCAGAGAGTTTATGTAAAAAAGTAAATCCAGATATCTCAGTATTTACAGGCCGCGTAGTAACAGGCGATCAATTTATTGCAAATAAAGAAGAAAAAGATAGACTAGTTACTAATTTTTCTGGACTTTGTACCGAGATGGAAGGTGCTGCAATCGCTCAGGCTGCGTATTTAAACCAGGTACCATTCTTAATTATTCGTGCTATCTCAGATAAGGCAGATAATAGTGCAACCGTTGATTATCCAACCTTTGAAGCTAAGGCAATTGAACATACTGTAAATCTAGTAACCGCTTTAATTCCAGAGATTTAAGCCTCTTACATTTAAGATTTATATTAAAATGAAATTTCTATTCACCTTATGTGTATAAATGTACGCAGTAAGTACAGAAAATATGATAGGAAGGAAAAGCATATGGAGGGAAAGGAACGTAGAGATAAACTACTTATGATACTTAACGAGGCGAATGTACCTATCCAAGGAAGCGAGCTTGCGAAGCAACTTGGAGTGACTAGACAAGTGATAGTTAAGGATATCGCTTTGTTACGAGCAATCAATAAAAATATCCTTTCTACTACGAAAGGTTATATCCTTTATTGTCAAGAACCGAAGAAAGTAAATCGTTGCTTTTATGTGAAACATTCAACAGCGCAAATCGAAGATGAGCTAAGTTCCATCGTAGACCTTGGAGGAAAAATTCTTGATGTAATTGTTAGCCATGCTATTTATGGAACAATTGAAGCAGATTTAATCATTAGTAACAAACAGGACGTGATTGATTTTGTTACTAAGGTTAATCAAAAGCAGACAGTTCCTCTAAAAGAGCTAACAGGAGGTAATCACTATCATACTGTTGAAGCTGATAATGAGAATATTTTAGACCGTATCGAGACAGTATTGAAAGAAAAAGGGTATCTTATTGATTAAAACTACATGATTGACATTCTTTTCAGTCTATGATATATTTCTGTCTAGACAGCTGTATATACACCTGTATATACAGCTTTTTTATACGCTAGAATAACTATGAAACATTTGGCTGTTGTTTCAAACATTGGGAGGAGAACTATGTCTAACATTAGAAAAATTCTAAATCGAATCTTTATCGACGGGTTAAGCGGAATGGCACTTGGCCTATTTTCCACCTTGATTGTCGGTACCATCTTGCAACAGATTTCAAAATTCATTGGCGGTACGGTTGGAGATACGCTATTTTTAATAAGTAAAATAGCTACTATTTTAACAGGCGCTGGTATTGGCTGTGGTGTAGCATATAAGTTTAAAGAATCACCATTGGTTTTATTATCCGCTGCCACCGCTGGAATGGTTGGTGCCTATGCGTCAAATATCTTAAAGGGTACCCTTCTAATGTCTGATAGCGCGATACCAACGATAGCATTTGCAACTCCTGGAGAGCCATTAGGTGCGTTTATCGCTGCTTATATAGCAATTACAATTGGTCATCTGGTATCTGGTAAAACCAAAGTAGATATCCTTGTAACACCAATTGCCTCGATTGCTTCCGGTTCCATTGCAGGCTTATTAGTTGGCCCAGGCATCTCTAATTTTATAACAGCCTTAGGTGAGCTTATCAATTGGGGTACGGAAAGGCAACCTATTCTAATGGGTATTATCGTTTCTGTTATCATGGGTATTGTACTAACCCTCCCAATTAGTTCTGCTGCCCTAGGAATTTCTTTAAAATTAGGTGGAATTGCAGCGGGTGCTGCCTGCATCGGATGTTGTGCAAATATGGTCGGCTTTGCTGTTGCAAGTTACCGCGAAAATAAAATAGGTGGTTTATTTGCACAAGGTGTAGGAACAAGTATGCTTCAGATGCCAAACATCGTTAAGAAACCTATCATCTGGATGCCTGCAATAATCTCTAGTGCTATTTTAGGTCCGATTTCTGCACTCATCGGCATGACCAATAACCCTACAGGATCTGGTATGGGTACTTCTGGTTTAGTAGGGCAGTTTATGGCCTTTGATTCCATGGTTCCTACGTTTGGTACTGCTGGTTCTATTGGTTTAATTCTACTAATGCATTTTATCTTGCCTGCTGCTATCTCTATTATCGTATCGGAATTTATGCGAAAGAAAAACTGGATTAAGTTTGGAGATATGAAGCTAGATGCCTAATATAATCTATTCATAATATGTAATAATATTTTGATACGACATCGTTTTATACAAACAATAAACGGCGCACTTTTGAAAGTTTTCCTTGCCATGAATAAAGCACCAAACAGATTCTCGTTGATATGCTCC
>DPVV01000495.1:0-981 GCA_003526525.1 Lachnoclostridium phytofermentans
ACCATCAATTGTATAGTAGTAGCGAAGTTTTACATCAGAAAGATTGATACTATTAGATCCTGTATTCACGAGATAAAAACGTGGCGCAATTCCATTCGTTGTTGCGCTAGTATTTCCATTGAACATCTGGATCTTAACATCTCCTGCTACCACTACTACTGTTGTATCTACTACGGTTACTACAAAAGGCTTTGTATAAGAATTACTAAAATTAAAAGTAATTGTAGTATCACCAAGTGGTAATGTAGATAGGAATTCTTTCTTAAGGACTACAGTATTACCATTTACCGTATAATCTGTATTTAATCTTAGAGCTGTAGTACCTTTGCTTAAGTTAGCAAAAGTATAGCCTTGCATTGATAATGTTGTACTAAGATCTGCTTGTTTTCCTACAGCCTTATCAAAGGTTCCATTTGTAGGATTAATATTTGCATAATCAACATTAGGATTACTCTCATAAAGGAGTGCATATACACCATTTGCAATGGCTACATCACACTGAGCCCAGAATCTATGATAAGTAAATTCTGGTGACTTATTATTCTTATAAGCATCCAGTAACTTTGCATAAGATGGGTCTTGTAAATACTTAGAACGGATATCTAAGAATTTAATACCAGACTTTATCACATCACCATTTGGCATCTTACCAATAAAAGTACTTGGAACATAAAGAGTCTGCTCAAAGAATCTCTTATAATCTGCACGTGCTTCAGGAACAGCAACTCCCTTATCATCACGATATAACTTCCATACGCGGTCTAATAATTCTTTTGCTAAGTTCTTTGCAGACTCATCGTTTGCAGCCTTACTATAAAATAACAAAGCATTCGCAAGAGATCCTGTAACACCAAGATCGGTACCAGAATCAACCACAGTTACATGAAGCTTAGGATTTCCAGTATAGGATCCTGTCCATGTATCTGGCTGACCACTCCAACTAAGTGTACTTGGTATTGTAAAGGTACCATCCGCTTTTAA
>DPVV01000495.1:1166-15266 GCA_003526525.1 Lachnoclostridium phytofermentans
TTTAATACAACTACTGATTTCACCCAAGCTACCCATTTATCTAGGATCTGTTTTGCCTTCACATCTTTTGTCTTATAATAATATTCTGCAACACGTTGCATTGACCATGCCTGGAAACCAAACCAAGTGTTACTTCCTGGATCTTTATAAACTGGGTTTTCTTCGTAGCCCATTCCATAGAATGTAGCGGTACCAGCTGGCCAAGCTTCATAACGTCCATTTCTAGAGTTACTAGCACCACCGGCAATTGCACCTTCTGATGATTGTAACCATTGATAAAATTCAAGCTGTCTATTAAGACTTGTTGCCCAGTCAGCTTGTCCATTTGTGGTCTTTGGTTTAAACTTTGAATTCTGAGATAAAATCCAAGCTGCCATAGGATTTTGATAGCCAAAGTGGTTATGGCTAGATCCAATAATCCATGCCCAGTCAGCTGTAATTCCGCCGCCCCAAGCATAATACCAGGATAATAGATAATGAGATGCATCATATCCTGTACCAGCAACTGTAGAATTACCTATTTTTCTAAAATACTTATCAAACATAGAATAACGAAGATAATCGCCCATCATCGTAGCTTTTGATGAATAAGTATCAATATTAACGTTATAATCTTTCGCCCATTCACTTGCCCAATAAGCAGCCTGAATAGCTCTTGCATCTGCATCTGGTGCATCCGTATACTTAAATTGCTGTGCATAGGAACTATCGCCAGTGAATAAGTCGAGGAAACCATTCGGTCCACCATATTTCATTGCATCCCAACATGGCTGAGGAATTGTTTCCCAAGTTGATTCCTGTTCTCCACGTTGGAAGGTGTTGATATAGGATGGTGCCGTGGTTCCGTCTCCCCTAGAACCAAATCCATACCAGTTATCAACATCTAGTAACCAGTGCATGCCATAGATTGTATTCCGACCATAAGCTGCAACAAGCTGTGACCAAATTGGGTCACTACCAACAGGAGCACCCGTATCGAGCTTAGCTGGGTATTGACTAGGATCCTGATACTCAGGTGCATAAGTTGCAGGCTTGCTCGGTGTATACTTACTCATACTAGTTGGCGGTTGATCTGCATCAGTTGGAATCATATATTTTTCTGTTACATTCCATGCAGTTCCATATCCTGAAAAGTCACCAGTAAATTTACCATACATAGCTTCAAGCCATATGTAGTAACTCATTGCCTCACTGGTAGTTACATGACCATAATCAGGAGCTTCTACGATCATAGTTTCAATGGAATGATATGGAATCCCCTTAGGACTAAAATATCCGTTCTTTGGGTTTTTAATATCCGACCATAAGTCCATAAAACGTTGCTCATAGGTTCCCCTTGCTGCTACCGCTTCTAAAGATTGTTCAGTTTCCCCGGCCAAAGCAGATGTTTTTCCTACCTGAGGAACTAGAGTAACTACCATTGCAGCTGTCATAATGGCTGCTGCCACTCTCTTGTAGATACGTTTTTGCATACAAAACCCTCCTTATTAATTAACTCTCCACGTCAATGATATAAGGCATCTGAACGCATTTCTCATCCCTTCCTTCCTTTGCAAAAATTTTCAAATTTATATATCAATTGATCTGAAGGTTCTTAATAGAATAAGATTAGTGATTCTACTAGGTTTTTTTACAAAATTCAACGTTTCTCTCATATTTGCTTTATGCAGACTTATGCATAAATAATATGATTTTAATTCAATATATATTCAAGACAATTACGTCAATTATTTAACAACATCTTGTTTTCCAATGTTTCGTCTGTAATCTATATTTATATATCAAACTTGTCTATATACTCTGAATACTATCATTATTTCCATTTTATGTCAATTACAAGTAAAAGGTATTTTTTTGTTCAACATGCATAAAAAAAATGTCAATTTTTAAAAATGAGATATCAATTAATTCTCTTTTATAAAATAGGGCGAAACTTTTCGCATAAAAGATATCTAGATTTCATATAAGTGAAGTAAAAAAGTAATTCATCTTTTTCATAAATTGAAATCTATTTATTATAAAAAAAAAGAAAAACTGTTGCATTCGTTACCTGTGCAACAGTTTTTCATATAAATATTTTTTTATTTCGTTAAGAGCATTAATATCTCGTTGCTTCTTTCAATGAAATTCGTCATAGCTTCTGGTGCTAATGGCTTATGAGCAAGATAAGCAAGGTCATATAATTGCTCACAGATCATATCGGTATGCTCAGCAGAATTGTTATCTAATACATACTGAACTAACTTGTTATTGGCATTTAAGATTAGGTTTTCAGTTGGCCCGAATGCAGATGGGTCCATGCCATACATATTATACATTTTCATCATATCCTGCATTCTACGGCTCTCCTCTGATAAAGTAATCATGGAGGAAACCTTTGCATCTTTTAATTTCACAACCTTAACTTCTAATTTATCTTTCTTTAATGCCTTCTTAAATACTTCTGTCAGACTGTCCTTTTTCTTGTCCAGTTCCTTGTTTTCTTCCTCAGAAGAATTCTCTGTCATTGTCGCATTAATATCAGCGTCAATTCTTTGGAAACGAATCTTTTCATCGGATTGCTCTAATTGAGTGATAAAAGGCTGATCGATATTATGTGTCATAAACACAGCATCAATACCAGCATCCTTAAACATTTTAATGTATTGGCTCTGTTGCTGTTCATCGGTTACATAATACACCGTATCCTTCTTCTCTTCTTTTGGTTCGCCCGCAGATTCGGAATTCGTTTCTTCAACCTCTGCTTTTACTTCTTCTGTATTCTCTTCGCCATTTAATTTCTTAGCAGCTTCCATATACTCTGGAAGTGTTACATACTTTTTCTCTAAGTTCTTAAAGATAATAAAATCCTTCATTTTTTCACGGAATTTTTCATCCTTTAAGCAACCGTATTTAATGAATGGGCTTAAATCGTCCCAATATTTCTCATAATTTTCACGTTCTACCTTATACATTCCAGATAACTTATCTGCTACCTTCTTCGTAATGTAATCGGAAATCTTCTTTACAAAACCATCATTTTGTAAAGCACTTCTTGATACGTTAAGTGGTAGGTCTGGACAATCGATAACACCCTTAAGAAGCATTAAGAATTCTGGAATAACTTCCTTAATGTTATCTGCGATAAATACCTGGTTGCTGTATAATTTAATTGTTCCTTCCATACTATCATACTCTGTATTAATCTTAGGGAAGTATAGGATACCCTTTAAGTTAAATGGATAGTCCATATTGAGGTGTATCCAGAATAATGGCTCTTTATAATCGTGGAATACCTGACGGTAAAATTCCTTGTAATCTTCCTCTGTACATTCATTTGGATGCTTTGTCCATAATGGTTCTGGATTGTTAAGTGGCTTTGGCCCCTTCTTTTCTTTCTTTGTTTCTGCTTCCTTACCATCTTCTGTAACCTCTGCATCAACAATAACATCTTCCGTTACTTCGGATTCTATTTCTGTGGTCTCTTCTGGCTCTTCTTTTGCATTTTCATTTTTAAAGTAAATTGGTACTGGCATAAAGGAACAGTATTTCTCAATTACTTCCTTCGCACGGTATTCATTGGAGAATTCATAACTATCTTTATTTAAATAAAGAGTAATCTTTGTTCCTCTTTCAGCCTTATCTCCTTCTCCCATCTGGAAGTTGAGTCCTTCTTCTGATTCCCAGTGAACAGCTTTTGCACCTTCCTGCCAAGATAAGGTATCAATCGTTACCTTATGAGCTACCATGAAGGCAGAATAGAATCCAAGACCAAAATGACCGATAATTTGATCTTCATTAGCCTTGTCCTTATACTTATTTAAGAAATCCTGTGCTCCGGAGAAAGCAATCTGGTTGATGTATTCTTTTACTTCATCTGCAGTCATACCAACGCCGTTATCAATAAAGGTTAAAGTCTTTTCTTCCGGATTTACAAGAACATTGATTTTAAACTCTTCCCCTTCTGGTATAGAGAATTCGCCAATAATATTAAGCTTCTTAAGCTTAGTAATCGCATCACAGCCATTTGATATTAATTCACGGAAAAAAATGTCGTGATCGGAATACAACCACTTCTTAATAATCGGGAAAATATTCTCGGAATTAATTGATAAATTACCTCTTTCCATACTCATGAAAAAAACACTCCTTTTATCTTTTATTTATCATTGATAAGCATTAGCCCTTGCATGATAATGCACGTCCAATGCATGATAGTCAACTCGTTGTATATTACTATAATACGAGGTATCTAAAATGTCAAGAAAAATTAGCACTCATTAGTAATGAGTGCTAACAATTATTCTTCATATGCTATTTCATTGCTTTTTAGGAATTTCATTACTTGTTCATCCCAGGCATAATCTAATGATTTGTCTAAGGAAAATGTCTTTTTTCCTGTTCCAGTTACTACATGTAATTCACTGTTTTCATATCGAGTGTGTAAGTACAATCCGGTAACCTCGCTGCTATCTAATAAAACACCCTGGTTTGTCAATACCGATTCAATTGCTTTTTGAGATAGCATAAGACTAATCTGAAAGGATAACGGTGTTTTATTCCCTTTTACAATCTGATAAGCAAATGGTCTGACTTCACTCCATTTCGCGTGTGTTCTACTTCCCAAGGATTCAAGTTCTTCCGTACTATAATAATCACGGTTTAATTTTCCGTTCATTTCAAACCTCTGGAAGGTATGGATGATTACATCAGAAACTAAAAAAGCATCAAACACATTCTGAATCAGTAATTTAGACATGAAGCCTTTGACATCAACGATCTTTAATGATTTCATGCAAACCTCTATTCTGGCGCAGCGCGCCTTTCATTTGAAAACAACTTGTGCATCTGTACGAGTTGCCATGGGAGGAATGCCATATTAGAGACATTCTTCCGTGTGATGTAGGCTTACTCTTCACACTTCACTTTAGCTTAAGAACTGATAAATTCCTTGTAGAATTACCAAATGTAATGGATAGAAAATATAGAAGGCATATTGGAACCGTTTTGTGCCACGCTCGCCATTATAATAATATAAAAATGGTGCCGCTAAGATTGCCATAAACTCAACACCTCCGCGGAAAAATCCAACGAGAAGGATAAATAGTAGCATACGTAGATTTCGATTCCCATAAGCTAAATAAAACCCTACAATTAGTAAGACACCATAGCCTAATTCAAAATAGTCAGGACGAATTAGATACAATAACCCTGTACCGCCAACAATCGTCAATACGCCAAGTATGGTCATCCACATTGTATTTCCAAGCATTCGATTCTTAATATAATCATAAATCATAATAGTTAATAAACCAATTGCTAGTGTAAAGAAAACGTTTTGTCTAAATAAAAGGATAGTTAAATTCGTATTCGGGAATCCCCAAAAAGCATAATCATAAGGAATTTCGGAAATTACTGCAAAAAGAAGCAAACGATTCAAATACTTTATTCTGTTTCTTGTGTGAAAAAATCCTTCCACAATTAAAAATGCAAATATCGGAAATGCAATTCTTCCTATACTTCTCCCTATTACATACCATGTAACATCTAAATTATAATCTATCAGAGTTATATGAAATAATGGAATAGTATTCCTTGGCACAAAAATTGTGGTGAAATGGTCAATTAGCATGGTAATACATGCAATAAGTTTTAAGGTAACACTATTCAATGTTGTAGTCCTTTCTTTTCATGTCTACTGTATTTCTTTTATATCTTGCTTTTATATTTTTTTATATCTTTCAATTACAATTATCTTTTAAGGTTCTTCTTTACCAATGTAAAATATCTATTAATATATTGATGTATTACTTTTAATGTCTTGCTTTTAATGTCTTGTTTTTTATGTTTTGTTTTTTATGTTTTGTTTTTTATGTTTTAATGTTTTGTTTTTTATGTTTTAATGTTTTGTTTTTTATGTTTTAATGTTTTGTTTTTAATATTTTATCAATCAATACATCAACCCATTATCGCTCTACTTTACCGTCTCACACAAAAATACCTGAATCGTTCGAGCAGGAACAATAACACTTGTTTTATAAGATTCCTTGCCATCTCCTCCCCCATCAAAAAGCTTTCCCTCTTTCGATGATAAAGCTAATTTCCATTCCGAAGTTGTGTGAAAGGATGGAAGTGCAAAGCTATGTTCTTCCCAATGTGCATTCATCGCGATATAACAAGAAGCATCCGAGGTTGTTTTATCTTTCAAAGCAAATGCACCATGTAAAAGTACACCAAGCGTCCTGCTAGAATGGGAAATATCCGGGTACCATGCTTTACTACCATGATATGATATATCAGGGCATCCACAAGATAAGATATCAATGCCGCTTAATTCCCGTATATTGTGAAGAACAGGGTGGACTTTTCGAAATTTGATTAACTGCTTCACAAAGGAAAATAGTTCATTCTGTTTCTTTTTCTCCGACCAAGAAACCCATCCTATTGAATTATCCTGGCAATAAGCATTATTATTTCCATCTTGAGAATTTCCAAATTCATCTCCTTGCAAAATCATTGGAGTTCCCTGACTTAAGAAAAGAAGCATGAAGGCGTTTTTCATCATCTGCAAACGTAACTCCTTAATTTTTCTACGATTTGTATCGCCTTCCACACCGCAATTCCAGCTATAATTAAAGTCAGTACCGTCTCTATTACCTTCCTTATTCGCTTCGTTATGTTTACAATCAAATGAGTATAAGTCAGCTAAGGTAAATCCATTATGATCCGTAATATAATTTATTACCCCACTCTTTTCTGGATTTTCACGAATTCTTGCCATGATTTGCCCGATTTGACCTTCATCCCCTTTTAAGAATCGTCTGGCATCAATTAAAAACCCATCGTTATAATCTGCAAATGTTTTTTTATTAGGTACCGTCTCTCTACCATAGATAGCACCTATATTCCAATGTGTTGAAAATAACTTCACTCCTACCAGATAGGAATCCATCGCAAATGACTGTTGTATGGATTCTTCTGCATTCGTTCGGAAACCATCAATATGGTAATGATGAGCCCAATAACGAAGACAATCTAGAATACACTGTACAATCATCTCCCTTGGAAAATTCATATCGAGTAGAACTTCTATTCCATTTTCGTGCAGTTTCTCAACCATCTCTTTAAACTCCATACTTGCATCATTAGGACTTGATGCATAAGATGATTTTGGAGCAAAGTAGAAACTGTCGGTAGTATATCCCCAAAAATTAAGTTTACAATCTAAGTTTGAATCATACATAAGAAAACTATTTCTCTTATGATATTCATTTGTCGCATTCGGTAGTTCGCTTAAGCATGGTTTTGGTTCCATTCTTTCATTAAATTCCACGCATGGCATGAGAAATAGAGCATTGATTCCTAACTCTTTAAAATATGGTATTTTCTCTATAATTCCTTTATAGGTTCCTTTATGCTGTACTTTCGAATCATCACTTTTTGTATATCCTCGTACATGTAGTTTATATAAAATCAAATCAGAATAAGCGTGACTTAGCGGGGTATCTTCTCCCCAATAGTAATCATACGTCTCCCATGACCCAAGTAAACCATGTAATGTATCGTTGTTATCCCCTATTACATAAGGAGCCATACCATATTGCTCCCTGCCTAGAATCTTGGTCGCATAGGGATCTACGAATTCTTCTCCAAAAGCTTCATAACGATATCCTAATATCTCTGAAGCTTCAGATTCTGGTACAAGAGCAGAAAATATGTTGCCAAAACGGAGACTCTTTTGCATTGAGATTGTCCTAATTATACTTACATCCTTTTTGCTGTATAGTTTTAAAGAACACTCAGTCGCATTCGGTACAGCAACAGAAAAAACAAGGTTATTTCCTTGTTTTTCAACCCCTAGCATTTTAGGTAATTGATATTCTTCTTTTTTTGGCTTTTCAAATCGCCCCATACCTTCTTACCGTCCTTTTCCTTCCTAATATTGCTCCTAGAATATTCCGCAAAGATGTCGCGTTTATACGAAAGTAAATATAAAGATATCTTATTCTGATTTTATTCTACCTAGATTAGTACGAGAAGTCAACAACAGGGCCAAATGGAATCATAAAAATGAAACCACCTGACCCTGTATCTTTTCATAGGGATCTTGAAATTATAATTAACTACATATCTTAAACGCTTGAAAATATGCCTTCGCAGTAGGCAGAGCGAAAGAACTTCTTCTCACATTTAGTCCTCTTCAGTGTTTACATTTAATACATGTCTCTTACGTGCCATTTCATCACTATCAAGGTACTCATCGTAAGTTGTAATCTTATCAATTAAGCCGTTTGGTGTAATCTCCATAATACGGTTTGCGATGGTCTGAATAAACTGATGATCTTGAGAGGTAAACAATAAAACACCAGAGAACTTCATTAATCCATTATTCAGTGCTGTAATCGATTCCATGTCTAAGTGGTTTGTTGGCTCATCCATGAGTAATGCATTTGCACCCATAATCATCATCTTAGATAACATAACACGCACACGCTCACCACCGGAAAGTACCTTAACCTTCTTAACACCTTCCTCACCAGCGAATAACATTCTTCCAAGGAAACCACGAACGTAAGTAACATCCTTTTCAGGAGAAAATGGCATTAACCAATCTACGATAATATCTTCACTATCAAAATCCTTCGTATTGTCTTTTGGGAAGTAAGCCTGGGTTGTTGTAATACCCCATTTATATTCACCAGAGTCTGGCTCCATCTCACCGGATAAAATCTTAAACAAGGTAGTACTAGCAAGTGAATTACCACCAACAAAAGCAACCTTATCTTCACGGTTAATAATAAAAGAAAGATTATCTAAAATCTTAACACCGTCTATTGTCTTACTTAAATTAGTAACTGTTAAAACTTCATTTCCAATCTCACGGCTTGGTCTAAAGTCAATGTATGGATATTTTCTACTAGAAGGACGAATCTCATCAAGCTCAATTTTCTCTAATGCACGCTTTCTGGAAGTTGCCTGCTTTGACTTTGATGCATTCGCTGAGAAACGTTGAATAAAGTCCTGTAATTCCTTAATCTTATCTTCCTTCTTCTTATTTGCTTCCTTCATCTGCTTTACCATTAACTGACTGGACTCATACCAGAAGTCATAGTTACCAGCATATAACTGGATCTTAGCATAATCAATGTCTGCAATATGTGTACAAACTTTATTTAAGAAATAACGGTCATGGGATACTACAATAACCGTATTTTCAAAGTTAATCAAGAATTCTTCTAACCAGCGAATTGCTTCTAAATCAAGGTGGTTTGTAGGCTCGTCAAGTAACAGGATATCTGGGTTACCAAATAAAGCCTGTGCAAGAAGTACCTTCACCTTCTGAGCACCATTTAATTCGCTCATCATCTTGTAATGTAAATCTGTATCAATTCCGAGTCCGTTTAATAAAGTGGCAGCATCGGATTCTGCTTCCCATCCGTTTAATGTTGCAAATTCTGCTTCCAGTTCACTTGCTTTAATACCATCTTCTTCGGAGAAATCTTCCTTTGCATAAATGGCATCCTTTTCTTTCATGATATCATACAATCTTTGGTTTCCCATAATAACTGTGTTGAGAACATCAAATGCATCATACTTAAAGTGATCCTGTTGCAAAAATGATAATCTCTGTCCAGGAGTGATGATGATATCTCCTTTACTTGGTTCGATTTGCCCTGAAAGGATTTTTAAAAAAGTGGATTTTCCTGCTCCATTGGCTCCGATTAAGCCGTAGCAGTTTCCTTCTGTAAATTTAATATTGACATCCTCGAATAAGGCTCTCTTTCCTATTCTTAGAGTTACATCGCTTGCTTGAATCATTTCGATACCTAGCCTTTCTATTTTTGCGCTATTACTTATTCTACAGTAAAATCTATAATTTGCAAGCTCTTTTTCACTTGCTGTAAATCTTTAGCGCATTTTTCTTATATTTTCTATCGTTGATCTAGTTTATTCTTTCATTTGTTTAAACATGCTCCATAACCTTTTCCTTGTCATGAGTTGAGAAATAGCATAATTCTCTAACTTTCCATTGTCATGGATTAAGAAATAGCACGATTCTCTAACTTTCCACTGTCATGCATTAAGAAATAGCACAATTCGTTAACATTTCCTTATCATAAATAAAATGGAAAATCCCTATTATTCTATTATGTCCACCACTGCTTCTTGATAATCGAAACCATTTTCTTTTGCATAGGTTTCTGCCATCGAATTTTCTGAGGCAATAATAACTATGTTTGATGTCTCTCCAAAGATATCAATTCCAAAGGATACCGTGGTATCCGGTATTGTAATCTCTGTTAAATTTGTGCATGCATAAAAGGCCATATCACCGATATGTATGGTTCCTATAGGGATATCAATATAGGTTAAAGATTGGCAGGAGGAAAAACTCATATCTTCAATTGTAGCTGTGGAACCTAAAAACACAACCTCAGTTAATGAGGTATTTGATGCAAATGCCGCAAATGGAATCCGTGTTATTTTCTTTGGAATAATCACGCTCTCTAGCTTCTCGCAAGCACTAAATGCCCCCTCCCCAAGATGAGTTAGACTATCCGGAAGCCTTAGTTCCGTTATGGAATAACAATCTGAAAAAGCATAATCACCAATTTTCGTTATGTTTGGCGTTAAATCAATCGATAAATGAATACAGCCAGAGAAAGCTTCATTTTCAATAATAGTAAGTTTTTCTGATAATACTACACTTGTTAAGTTATTTGCTAAGGAAAACGCACCTTCTGCAATCCGTGTGACACTTTTTAAAATTGTATATTCCTTTTCTTCGCTTCCAGTAGGATACTTTACTAGAGTTTTCTTATCCTTTGTATATAATACCCCATCTGATATTGCATAGTACTTATTTTCCTTTGGTAATGTCATTGTCTCAAGAGCTGGACATATTCCAAATGCAGATTGTTCAATCACTTCTAAAGATGCAGGAAAGTTTATCTCCTTTAGCTCATAGCACTTTTTAAATGCTCTGCCTTTAATTACTTTAAGACCTTCTGGTAATACAAGTTTCGTGATTGAGGTATTATAAAAAGCATACTCATCTATAACAGTAACTGGGTAAGATTCTACGCTTTCTGGAATAATAAGTTCGTTTGTTGGCTCTGATACAAAACCGGTTATAAAAACTTCACCTTCCTTGATTTTCATCGATAATATCGTACCATTATCATCGATACAAACTTCTGTTTTATCTTCAGAAACCCAACCTTTGGAACCTTTTTTTATTCCCTCAGTATTTAGATTTTCATTATCTTTCTCTGGATTTTCACTATTCTTATCCTCAGTGTTATCTTCACCCGTCTCACTTGCTTGTCCATTCTTATCTTTACCTAGGTTATTATCCTTATCCAGTTCTCCTATTGATGGAGTAGTAGTTGGAATATTTATGTCCTTACCAGGCATTTCACTCGCTTTTGGTGTAACTAAGAGAGTCCCTGATGAATCTATCTCATTATCTCCCTGCTCTTTGTGAGGATTGGTAACATCTAGGGACTTTGATTTTTGACTACAAGCAGTTACCGAAACCACTAACAGCGTGAAACATAATATTATCCACTTCTTCATTCATCCATCCTCCTTTGCATCATTATTTTCATTATATCATTTGGTAATATTTATGTAAAGGAATGTACCCCTGTTTAAGGACAAAGGGTGCCTCTTTTTAAGGACAAAGCTACATAGAAATGCTTAAATAAGATGCCTTTTAAAGCTTAATTGAGATACCTTTTAAAGCGTATATGAGATGCCTTTTTCTTATAACACCTATAACTATAAAAAATGAGACAAACATAATTTCATAAAGAAATATATTTGCCTCGTTTTATTTTTCTATGGCAAGAAAAAAATATCAAACATGCTTTTTCTTGTGTTTATTTATCAATAAATATTAATTTTGTTTCATTATACTTCGAACAATAGATCACCATAAGTTGGAACTGGCCATACATCTTTATCAACCATCGTCTCTAACAAATCGATTGGGGCTCTTAGCTCATCCATAGCTGGGAATACTAGATTTCTAAAGTAGTTTGCCTGTTCTTCTCCTTCTAGAGATGCAGCAGTCTTTGTGTACTCCGTTAAGTTATTAAGCGCTACCTTTGCCTGCTTTAATAATGTTGAAGTCTCTGCTAATAAATCTGTCTGAACACTCACATCCGCTGTTGGTAATGCGGTTTTTACTGCATTAATACTATTAGCAAGTGTTGTAGTAAATTTGATAACAGCAGGAATAAACATTCTACTTGCCATTTCAATCATCGTTTTAGCTTCGATATTAATAGCTTTCGAATAGGATTCATATAAAACTTCCACACGGGACTTAAGTTCTGTTGTAGTTAAAACATGATGCTTATCAAATAATTTGATTGCTTTTTCAGAAACTAGTGCTGGTACCGCTGAAACCATTGAATTTAAGTTTGGTAAGCCACGTCTCTCGGCTTCCTCTACCCACGCATCAGCATATCCATTCCCATTAAATACAATTCGTTGATGTTCTGTGACTGTCTTTTTAATTAAGTCATGAACTGCACGGTCAAAGTCTTCTGCTTTTTCTAATTCATCTGCCATATCGCAAAGAACATCCGCAACTATAGTGTTAATGGTTGTATTCGCATCTGCAACTGACATAGAAGAACCAACCATACGGAACTCAAATTTATTACCAGTAAACGCAAATGGTGATGTACGGTTACGATCCGTTGCATCCTTCTTAAGTTCTGGAAGTGTATGCACACCAGTTCTCAATCTTCCGCCCTGTTTGGAGCTTGTTGCTTCTCCTGTTTCAATTAACTGAGTTAATACATCTGCAAGCTGCTCCCCAAGGAAGACTGAAATAATTGCTGGTGGTGCTTCGTTTGCACCAAGTCTGTGGTCATTGCCTGGATTTGCTGCAGAAAGTCTTAACAGGTCTGCATGTAAATCTACTGCTTTTAAGATAGCAGATAAGAATAATAAGAATTGAACA
This sequence comes from Lachnoclostridium phytofermentans, assembly GCA_003526525.1. Lineage (GTDB taxonomy): Bacteria > Bacillota > Clostridia > Lachnospirales > Lachnospiraceae > Lachnoclostridium. Next base: position 14,125 of record DPVV01000495.1, read on the forward strand.
TTCTCATGTGGTGTCTTGCCTGGATCTAATAAGTTCTTTCCAGTATTGGTTACGATAGACCAGTTATCATGCTTGCCAGAACCATTTACTCCTGCAAATGGCTTCTCATGAAGAAGGCAAGCAAGTCCATGACGAATCGCAACCTTTTTCATAATATCCATAATTAACTGATTATGATCGGTAGCGATATTTGCTGTAGTATAAATAGGTGCAATCTCATGCTGCGCTGGAGCCGCCTCATTATGCTGGGTTTTAGCTAAGATACCAAGCTTCCAAAGTTCCACATTCAGTTCCTTCATAAAGGAAGCAATTCTTTCTCTAATGGAGCCAAAATAATGATCGTCAAGCTCCTGTCCTTTTGGCGGCATAGCACCAAATAAGGTACGGCCTGTAAATACTAAGTCATCTCTCTTTAAGTAATTTTCTCTATCTACTAAAAAGTATTCCTGCTCTGCTCCAACGGAACAGGATACACTTGTTACATCACTATGACCAAATAAATTACAGATACGAACTGCATGTTTGCTTATGGCTTCCATCGAACGAAGTAATGGAGTTTTTTTATCAAGTGCTTCGCCGGTATATGCACAAAATGCAGTTGGAATACATAAAGTAACACCTGCTGCGTCTTCCTTTAAGAATGCTGGCGACGTACAATCCCAAGCAGTATAACCTCTCGCCTCAAAAGTTGCTCTTAATCCACCGGATGGGAAGGAAGAAGCATCTGGTTCACCCTTAATTAACTCTTTTCCTGAGAACTCCATTAATATCTTTCCTGATGGAGCTGGGGATATAAAAGAATCATGCTTTTCAGCAGTAATTCCTGTCATCGGCTGGAACCAATGAGTATAATGTGTTGCACCCCTATCAATCGCCCAGTCCTTCATCGCATTGGCTACGATTTCAGCAACCTGTGGATCCAAATCCTCACCATTTTTAATGGTCTTTTTTAACGCCTCAAAAGTTCTCTTTGGCAAACTTTCCATCATGGTAGCTTCATCAAATACGTCGATACCGAAAATATCAGTTAATTTCTCCGCCATAAATCTTATCTCCTTCTAAAATGATAGTTATCTCTCAGAAAATCCCTCTCAAATTACATTCAGTTACCATTAAAGCACATACAAAATCAAAAAACAACT
>DPVV01000495.1:15416-16615 GCA_003526525.1 Lachnoclostridium phytofermentans
CAACTTTACTTTCCTAGCATCCGACATTTTTATAAAAAAGGGTGCTCTCACTATTAGGAGAACACCCTTGCTCTAAGAACTTTTTCTTATTAATAAAATATCACGTTTATAGACAAATGCCAAGTATTTTTTTATAAAACTCATAAATTTTCTGTTTTACCAAAAAATACGTTATCTCATCTTTTCAAATTATGCAATAGTAACAGAACCTATTCTATACTTATAAGTAAGGATTCTCTTTGCTATTTTTTTTACTTATTAATCACTTTTTACTTTGCTTTCTATCATTCAAAACATTAATATCAACATGATTAAATGGTATTGTAAATCCTTTCTCATCAAACATGTATTTTATTATCTCAAGGAGTTCACCTTTTAGAGCAAAACAATTCTCCGTATTAACCCATACACGCATTGAAATCTCAACTGCATCTTTTCCATAAGCACTTACAAAGAGATCAACTGGTCGATCATCTAAAATCTTTTCATTCCTTTGACTTATTAGAAATAGCTCCTGTTTTACCGATTTAATGTCATCCTCATAACCAATTGGAATAATTAAATCCAAACGCCTGATTGGTTCATTCGTAGCATTGGTAATTTCACTGTTAGCCAGGGCTCCATTTGGTAAAACAACTAATTTATTATCTGTAGTTAATATTTTGGTATAAAAAATATCGATTGCTATTACAGTACCTTCATTTCCCTTTGCAATAATAAAATCACCAACGCGGAATGGCTTTAATATCAGTATAAGCACTCCACCTGCAAAATTGGATAAACTTCCTTGTAATGCCAAGCCAATTGTCAAACCAACAGAACCTAGTAAGGCGACAAAGGATGTTGTTGGCAATCCAAGAATTGCAGCAATCGTTATTATAAGCAAACCATAGCATAAAGCTTTCAACACAGAGATAAGAAAGTTAGATACACCAACATCCATTTTAGCTCGTTCAAATGCTTTTTTTATGATTTTAATTAAGACATTCATAAGTTTCTTACCTACAAAATAGACAAAAAAAGATATTAAAATCAAAAATAAGAAATGCAATGCCTTAGGCCAAAAATCATCCCATATTGTAGAGACTTTTGACATAAATTTGTTTAATTCTAAATCTTCTATGAGATCTTCTTTTATAATAGCGTTCTGTGTTAGTAAAACTAATTTATTCATCTATAACCTCATTTCTGCGCTGCTC
>DPVV01000495.1:16785-20981 GCA_003526525.1 Lachnoclostridium phytofermentans
GTTATCTTAATCGCTTGCTTTCTACCATCAACTTCTTTTGCTATAGCATTCTTCACTCTTTTATTCACATAACCTTTCCCGCCATATACGAAATCATCACTATTTAATATCTCTTTGTATTTTCCCATACAAGGAACCGCAGCATAGTATTCCTCATAAACCACCGGAGTGAAATTAAGTATAACAAAGAGGTGTTCTTCTTGCTTTTTATTCGTACGAACAAAACTAATAATACTATGATCTGCATCCATACTATTGATCCATTCAAATCCATCCGCAAGATGATCTGTCTCATTAAGGGCGGAATTCTCACGATAAAGTTTATGAAGATTTTTTACATACTCTCTAAGCGCTGCATTTTCTTTTCGCTTAAGAAGATCCCAATCTAAACTTTTATCTTCATTCCATTCCGAAAATTGACCGAACTCCTGTCCCATAAATAGTAGTTTCTTTCCAGGATGCGTCATCATAAACCCATATGCTGCACGAAGATTGGCAAACTTATCATTAAGCTCACCTGGCATCTTTTGAATCATAGAGCCTTTTTCATGTACAACTTCATCATGAGATAACACTAAGACAAAATTCTCACTATATGCATAAACCATGCTAAAAGTTAGGGCATTATGACAACCTTTTCGAAATAATGGGTCCTGTTTCATATAGTTGGTAAAATCATTCATCCAACCCATATTCCACTTAAAGTCAAAGCCAAGACCACCTTCATTTAGGTCACCTGTCACCATTGGCCAGGCAGTAGATTCTTCTGCAATAATTATTGTACCATCTTTTCTTTTTTTAACAATCGAATTAAGATGTTTTAACATCTCAATGGCTTCTAGATTCTCATATCCACCATACTCATTTGGTATCCACTCTCCATCATTTTTACCATAGTTAAGATATAACATGGAAGCAACTGCATCCATTCGAATTCCATCAACATGATATTCCTCTAACCAAAACAAAGCATTGGCAATAAGAAAATTAGATACCTGCGGGCAGCCATAATTAAAAATAAGAGTTCCCCAGTGTGGATGTGCACCTTTTTTGGGATCTTTATGTTCGTATAAGCATGTGCCATCAAAATTAGATAGACCATATGTATCCCTTGGAAAATGTGCTGGTACCCAGTCAAGTATGACACCGATTCCCTCCTGATGCATATAGTTCATAAAATATTTAAAATCATCTGGTGTTCCATACCTTGAGGTCGTAGCATAATACCCCGTAACCTGATACCCCCATGAAGCATCAAGTGGGTGCTCCATAATTGGCATTATTTCGATATGTGTATACCCGATTTCTTTTATATAGGACGCCAGCATTGGCGCAAGTTCTCTATAATTATAGAAGCTTCCGTTCTCTTCGGTTGGTTTTTTAAAGGAGCCTAAGTGCACCTCATAGATGCTCATTGGTTCTTCTTTTACTTTTGCCTTCTTCCTTTTGGCTAGCCACGCTTTGTCTTCCCAAGGATATTTCTTTCTTTCATAAACGATGGAAGCATTGTTTGGCCGTACCTCTGCATAAAAAGCATAGGGATCGGACTTTAAGAAGGTTAGCCCTCCCTTTGCCTTTATTTCAAACTTATAAAGTTCTCCGTGATTCACCCCTGGTATAAAAAGTTCAAAAATTCCTGAATTAGAATGTCTTCTCATTGGATGCTTTCTACCATCCCAAAGATTAAAGTTTCCAACTACACTAACGCGAATTGCCATAGGTGCCCAAACAGCGAATAAAGTTCCTTTCACACCATGGACTGTTTTTACATGTGCTCCCAAACATTCATAAATCTTATAATGGATTCCTTGTCTAAAGCTTTCACAATCCTCCTTATTTATCATCGGAGGATAAGAATATGGATCAACTACCTTTTCAGTATTACCATTCGGATAGGTAGCAACTAGTTCATATTTTGGTATTTCCTTTTGTGGAAGAAGTACAGAATAGAAACCAGCTTCATCCATCTGCTCCATCTTATATTGCTCATTATTATTAGACTGTAGGTTAATTTTCACCTCACAAGCATTCGGAAAAAAGCAATGAATCACTACACCCTTCTCCGTCTTATGCGGTCCTAGAATTTCATGTGGATTATCGTGTTCTGAATATACAATCGCTTCAACTGCTTCCCAATTCATCATTTGGTATAATGTATCATTCATACGCTATCACTGGCAGAATAACTTATCTAAATCTACCTTTTCCTTTCTAGAATTTTTCTTCTAGTTAAAGCGGATATGCGCAATCCGCTTACGCTACTTACTCTACCTCATTGCCACTACGTGGCATTTCAGGCAAGTCCTTACCTCCGTTTAAAGAAGCGGAGGACTTCCTTTATGAGGTTAAATATAAAGCAAGCTCATCGTTACTTATAACATAACAATGGCTTGCTTATCCCATACGAGTCTATGAAAGGTAATTGCAATACTGAAAATCTATTCCCAGTACCATAAGTCCTTTCCTGTTTCTTCTTCTGTTCCTTCCGGCTTTGGCATGTATTTTTTAAAAACACGTTCTATTAAGAAGGAACATACCAAACAGCATAATGCTGGTGCAATAAAAATCGCTGGATAGATTACATATACTGCTAATCCAAATACAGCAATCACAATTGCCAGTAAAAATGTAGTAGGAAAGTGCTTCATAGCAATAATAAATGAAGTTTTAAATAACCCTTTTAAATTTAGTGTAAATCTTGATAAAATAGGGAAGATAAAAATTAAGATAAATACCAATATTGTTGTAATTGCAACAAATCCAGCAATTAACAAGGATCCATAACTTTTACCTTCCTCTAACATAATTTTGGAATAGGAAAAGTCAATGTACATGATATAGCTTAATACAAAGAATATAATCGTTGTTATAGTACCTAATTTTATATTATCTTTAAATGAATGGAAAAATTCTCTTGTCACATACCCACGTTCTCGACGAATTACTTTTACTACACTATAGTACAAGGCAGTCGTGGCTGGCCCGATTAACACAAGCGTCATGGAGCATAGCACCCAGATAATACTGAGGAGAATCATATCCCATACTTTTCCCATGATTGTAAAAAATGCATTGTCCATATTAAAAAAATTACTCATTATTTCCTCCTAAATATTACTTGTCACTTAAATTTTTATCTGCTAATAAGCAATGGTAATCTATTTTAAATGTGTGAAGCAATCAGCCTAAGATTACCTGTCAACTGATATGTACCATAATCTGACGGAATAATAAAATGGTCTCCTTTTTGAATTGGGGTTCCATCTATCTCTCCACTTCCCTCAATTATACTAATCAGTGTAAATGGTTTATCCTGTGTAAATTCTTGTTTTCCGAAAATTTCAACTTTATACACAGTATAATATGGACATGTTACAAGATGTTCTTTCGTCGCATTTGGGTACTCAGTTTTAATATGATTTGTTTGTACATCGATATGAGGACAACGGATAACATCAACGCTCTTGCTAAGATGTAATTCTCTTGGTTTTCCATTCTGTAATCGACCATAATCATATAGTCGGTACGTAATATCACTATTTTGTTGTGTTTCTAAAATCAAGGTTCCTTTTTTTATAGCATGAACTGTTCCGGGCTCAATTTGAAAGAAATCACCTTTCTTAATTGGAAGAATTCGAATTAAGTCCGTCCAAGCATTCTTCTTAATCATTTCCCGTAAATCATCTGTACTATTTGCATTATGACCTATCACAATTTCAGCATCTTCATCACAATCAAGAATATACCAGCATTCTGTTTTTCCTAATGCTCCGTTCTCATTTTTCTTTGCATAGGTATCATCTGGATGAACCTGGATGCTTAGATCATCCTTTGCATCGATTATCTTAACTAACAGTGGAAATTCTTCTTCGGTTACGTTCCCAAATATTTCTCTATGCTCCGACCATAGTTTACTTAATGTATAGCCCTTATAGAATCCATTTATAATCTCACAATCACCATTCTGATGTGCACTGATTGCCCAGCACTCTCCGGTGTTATTACTTGGAATTTTATAATGAAAATCAGTTTTTAATCTCGTACCACCCCATATCATCTCTTTAAAAACTGGTTTTAAAAACAATATCTCCCTCATAGCTTCCTCCACTGCTTTTTTTACATTATAACATCAAACAAGCTATATTTAAATACTAATCCTACATTTTATACACATTTAATAAAAGCCAAAAAACGTT
>DPVV01000383.1:0-555 GCA_003526525.1 Lachnoclostridium phytofermentans
CTCGGTATCGACAAAACGCTATGATGTTACCAAACATGGGAATATACCGAAAAATTATATAATACGCAATCGGTATCACCAGAAATGCATATAGATGCCAATTACGCTTTATATGCCTTAAGAGCGGTTCCTGTTTTGCCTTTTTGGTCTTTAATGCTTGCTCTTTTTTCATAGGACATTTCTCCTCCCAACTGTTATTTCATATCCTTTGTTTATAAATTCATTATATGTATATTTTATAAAACATGCTAGCCATATTTTGCTTTCAAGCATTCAATTATTGCTAATTTTTAAAATTATCGCCATGTTTTTTGGTTGTTTTGTTACATATAAAGAGATAGAATTATTTTTTCTCTATTAATTTATCCTATTTTGTGATACTATTATCAATCTTTTTGTGCATTTTATATAATATGATTTTTCTACATTTTATGGCATATTTCTAGGAGACTACAGCGCGCTTTTCATAGATACAACAAAAGTACTCTTCGAAACTTTTCCTAAGATACAAGAAAAGCATTCATCGCAAACTTCTCCTATTTGAAAGAAAGATCA
>DPVV01000383.1:794-4429 GCA_003526525.1 Lachnoclostridium phytofermentans
TCCTATTTGAAAGAAAGATCACTTCACGAACTTTTCCTATTTGAAAGAAAGATCACTTCACGGACTTCCTTGCATAATTCAAAAAAGCACCAGATAGTCCAAATGTGATATACTCCCTGTCAAGGAGCATATCAAAATGGATCACCTAGTGCTTTATCACATCAAGTTATTTTAAAATTGTTTCTATTTGTTTTAATTCATCTTCTGTAAACTTAGTATTACCAACAATCTTGACATTCTCTTCAATCTGCGATGCTTTTGAAGCTCCAATTAAAACACTTGTTACTTCTCCATCACGTAATATCCAAGAAAGTGCCATCTGAGCAAGACTTTGGCCACGCTCTTTCGCTATGTTTTGTAATGATATTATTTGATTTAATCTTCCTTCTGTAACATCACCTTCTTTTAGGAATCTACCATCGGTTACTATCCTACTGTCCTTTGGTATTCCGTTAAGATAACGATCTGTTAATAATCCTTGCGCTAATGGGCAAAATGCAATAACTCCAATCCCGTCTTTTGCTGCGTAAGACTTTAATCCATCATCTTCAATGGTTCGATCGAATAGTGAATATTTTCGTTGATTAATAATAAATGGACACTTAAGATCACGAAGGATTGCAGCGGCTTTTTCTGTTTGTTCTTTATTGTAGTTGGAGATACCAACATATAATGCTTTCCCGCTTTTTACAATAGCATCTAAAGCAAGCATCGTTTCTTCTAGTGGAGTTTCAGTATCTGGTCTGTGATGATAAAAGATATCAACGTATTCTAATCCCATGCGTTTTAAACTCTGATCAAGACTTGAGATTAAGTATTTTCTTGAACCCCAATCACCGTATGGACCTGGCCACATATAATAACCAGCTTTCGTAGAAATTACTAACTCATCACGATATGGTTTAAAATCAGTAGCTAAAATTCGTCCGAAATTTTCTTCTGCACCCCCTGCTACCGGTCCATAATTATTTGCTAAATCAAAATGTGTAATACCATAATCAAAGGCTGTTTTACACATATCCTTCATATTATCGAAACTTCCGTTGCTTCCAAAATTATGCCATAATCCAAGGGATACCGCTGGTAATTTTAATCCGCTCTTCCCGCAACGATGATACTCCATACGATCATATCGATTTTCATTTGCAATGTAACTCATAATTCTACCTTCCTTTCTGAGATAAATACATTTTATAAATAGTAAAAATCAATCTACCATATAAACTATGGAATTAACATTGTAATTGATTTCCCTCCTATATGATTTCTTATCCTTAGTCTACCCCTTAGAGTTAACTCAAAGTCAAGCAATATTTCTAACTTTTCTTCTAACTTTTCTATCTTTTCAACTTTTCAACTTTCCAATAACTTCTTAGACATTAAATTTGATGAGTATATGGCATTATTTGATATGCAACAAAAGAATCTCTATGTTATAGTGAACTTAAGTCAAAAAATCATAAATTCACTGAAACAAGAAAACTCACGATTTACGAACTTTCCTTGTAACGAATAATGTAGTAATGCTATGAATTAATTTCGTTTCATAATTATAATATTTGAAGGAGGAAACTCTCCATGAAACTTTCACCACTATTCAGTAATGGAATGGTTCTTTTAAGAGAAAAGGAACAAAAGCTTTTTGGTCAGACAGCTCCCAACAGTAATGTTACCATAAACTTTCTATCACAAACTTATCATACCTTCTCAGATACTTCGGGTAATTTTACAATTACGTTGCCTAAAATGTCTGCAGGAGGTCCATATGAAATGTCTATCATCGGTGATGAAATAATCACCATACAGGATATTTATTTTGGAGATGTTTATTTACTTAGCGGTCAATCTAACATGGTACTTCCAATTAGTAGAACGTTAAACAAGAACAAGATAAATTGGCAAGCAAATTCACTTATTAGGAGTAATAATGCTGATGAAATCCATCGTGTGAACGAGAAGTTTATCCGATATTTTACGGTTCCAAAACAATATCAATTTGATGCTCCCGCTGACGATTTAGAGGAGGGTATTTGGTTAAGTGTCACTCCTGAAACGATATTACCAATGAGTGCTGTTGGTTATTACTTTGCAAAAGAAATTCATGATCGATATGATATTCCCATTGGTCTCATAGAAGCTGCGGTTGGTGGTGCTCCAATTGAAGCATTTATAAGTGAAGAAACACTCCGTCAATTTGGCCGATATGATTCCATCATAAAACAGAATAAACAAAAAGAATATGTGGACAGTGTAATAAATGCAGACAACGATCGCATGCAGCACTGGTATCAAGCTCTTGATAACATAGATCTTGGACTGAAACAGCAAGAATGGTATCAGCCAGAGTATCAAGAGGAAGGATTTACATCGCGAGTTGTTCCAGAGCTTTTTAGAGATAACACTATTGGAGCTATCCGCGGTAGCTTTTGGTTTCGTAAAACCTTTACTATGGAAGAGGACTACCTTGGGGAGGATGCTATTCTATATCTTGGAAGTATTATTGATTCAGATCAAGCATACCTAAATGGAAAACTTATTGGACGTACAGAATATCAATATCCGCCGCGATGCTATCCTATTCCAGCTGGATTATTGAAAAATGGGGTTAATGCACTTGTGGTTAGAGTAATTAGTAGTACACATGATGGGGGATTTGTACCAGATAAACCTTATGGAATACGATATGGTTCAAAATTCATTGATCTATCCGGCAATTGGCAGTTTCGAATCGGTGCTACTTGTGAGACCCTGCAATCTCAATCCTTTTTCAATTATATGCCAACTAGTTTATATCAAGGAATGATTTATCCCCTTCGAAATTATGCAATTAAGGGAGTTTTGTTTTATCAGGGAGAATCCAATGATTCTCATCCGGAGTGGTATGAGGAACTTTTTAGAGCGATGATCAAAGACTGGCGAACCTTGTTTGATAATCAAAGTCTTCCATTTCTTTATGTACAATTAGCCAATTTCGGTGACCACAAGAGATTTAACACAGGTACGAATTGGGCTTATCTAAGAGAAGCTCAACGTCATATACTTAATGTACCAAATACAGCAATGGCTGTTACATTAGATATCGGAGAGTATAATGACCTACATCCTCAAAATAAACAAGCCGTCGGCAAACGTTTAGCACTTGCAGCTAGAGCTATTCTCTATGAGGAAGATATTACATATCAGGGACCTATCATTTCGGATTATAACTTTATCCTCATAGAAGATAGGCCATATTTAGAATTAATTTTTTCTTCCGCAGAAAATGGACTTTTAATCATGGGTGACCAAATTCAAACACTTGAACTTAGTACGGATGGTTTAACATGGGAAGTAGCGAAAGCTTCCATCAATGATAGTAAACTTCTTATACCGGTTACGACAAAATGGCCACAGTTTGTTCGATATGCATTTGCAAATAATCCTGAGGGAGCAAATTTATATAACACGGAAGGCCTACCTGCATCGTCCTTCCTATTATCACTGCAGGCAACATCTTAATTATACTCCTAAATCGAGGGGCTGTCGCATTAAGAAATTAGTGCGCAGCCTCTTTTTCATGTAATAAATCAATTGTTCTTCATCAAGCCATGTGTTGGCTATCTGATTTGCCAAAACCTCTCTGTTCTAATCCTACC